>NZ_CAXVWM010000148.1:0-4605 GCF_964263775.1 Agreia sp.
GGCCGAAGCGCACGTCGTGCTCGACGTAGAGGCCGAGGCCGTAGCCCTGGGCTTCGATTGTCGGTTCTGCGGAGCGGTTTGCGGCACCGGGCGCGACGGTGTGCATGCGCTGCATCTCTCGCCGGGACGCGCGGCTGAGGATCGCGTCGTCGGTGTTCGACGGGTCGAAGGCGCTGGAGAGCCAGGCGCTCCAGCGGGCGATGTCGGGCGGCGTGCTGAACATGCTCGCGGCGCAGGACCCGATGCCTCCGCCCACGACGGGGCGCGCGACCCAGCTGGCTCCCTTGTCGTAGCTCGTGAAGCCGTGGGCGATACCGTCGCCGCCCGCGCCGTCGCCTTCGAAGTCGGCGGGCTTGTACCCCGTGCTCGCGAGCCCGAGCGGCTCGAGAAACACCTCGCGCGCGAACTGCTCGAAGCCCTGGCCGCAGAGGTCTTCGACGATCACGCCGAGCAGCCAGAACCCCACATTCGAGTACTGGAATCCCACGCCCGGCAGGCCCGCGAAGCCCAGTCCCGCCTCGACGACGGCCAGAAAGCCGTCGCGCGAGAGGGCGAGCTCGTGGTCGGCCCATCCGTTGTCCTCGGGCAGCCCCGAGGAGTTGCTCATGAGCATCCGCACCGTGACGTGCTGAACAACGCCGGCCTCATCGACCGGGTCGCGAAACTGAGGCACGAGGTCGGAGACGCGATCGTCGAGCGACAGCAGACCGCGTTCGCGAAGCACCAGAACGGCCGCGATGCAGAAGCTCTTCGACATCGAGGCGATGCGGTAGATGGTCTCGACGCCGGGTGCGCGGCCGTCGAACTGGAACTCTCCTATTCCGTGGTGGAACAGCACGCCGCTGCGGTCGAAGACCGCGTAGCTGATCGACGGGCTCACCAGCTCGGAGTCGTCGAACCAGCTGCCGAGGCGCGCGGTGACGTCGGGCGACAGCTCGGTCGTGTGGGCCACGGGTGCTCCGGCTCTCAGCGTGTTTCGGATGCCGGACCGGCGTGCGCGGCGTCGTCGACCGCCGGACCTCCGATGGCCTGGCCCATCCAGGTGAGAGCCCGCCAGCCGTGCTGAGGAGATCCATCGAGCACCACGATGCCGGTGTTGCCCAGCGAGTGCTCGGCCGAGAAGTCGGCGCTCACGTTCTCGGCGCGGGCCCCCACCCACGAGCGGATGACGGCACCGTGCGACACGATCGCCACGGTCGGGTGCCCGGTCGCCACCGCCTCGGCGATGACCTCGTCATAGCGGGCGTACACCTCCACTCCCGACTCGGCGCCGGGCATGCGGCGCTCGACATCGCCGTCGGCCCAGGCGATGACGATCTCCATGTAGCGGCGCACGGCCTCGTCGTCGGTTCGCATCTCGAGGTCTCCGGCATCCACCTCGCGAAGGCCCGAGCGGATCTCGACCGTGAGGCCCCGGGCCTCGGCGAGCGGGGCGGCGGTGAGCTGCGAGCGCACCTGCGTCGACGCGAAGATGGCCCCGATCGGCTCGGCGACGAGTCCGGCCGGAACCGCTGCAGCCTGCTCGAGGCCGAGTTCTGTGAGGCCGGGCCCGGGGATGCCCGTGTCGAGGGCTCCGATGATGTTCGACGGGGTCTGGCCATGGCGGATCAGCAGTAAGCGCATGGGGTCCATTGTCTCGCACGGATTCGCGTGACTAGTTCAGGAGGAGCGCGCGGCCTCGTGGATAGTGGCGGCGGCCACGCGCTCCTCCTGACCTAGAAACGCGCGTAGTGCGCGGCGAGGCGGCGCAGACCCTCGTCGAGGCTCACCGCGGGCTGCCACTGCAGCTCGGCGCGAGTGCGTCGCTGGTCGAACCAGTGCGCGGTCGAGAGCTGCTCGGCGAGAAAACGCGTCATCGGCGGCTCATCCACCCCCGGCTTCACGCGCCAGAGCGCCTCGATCAGGGAGCCGGCGGCCCGGGCGACCCCCGCGGGCACAGACCATGCGGGAGCCGGAACGCCCGCGGCGGCGCAGATTCTCGCCAACAGCTCCGCCACGGGCCGAGGCTCCCCGTTGCTGATCACGTAGGCGTTGCCGTGCACCTCGTCGACGCGGTCGAGGGCGGCGACGATCGCCGAGGCGGCGTTGTCGATGTAGGTCGTGTCGATCAGCGCGGCGCCCGTGTCGAGCAGCGGAAGCCGCCCGGCGCGTGCCCGCTCCACGATGCGCTCGATGAGCTGCGTGTCGCCCGGACCCCACACGAGGTGCGGCCGCACGGCCACGACGCGCAGCGAGGCGCAATCGGCGCCCAGCGCCAGCAACTCGGCGCGCGCCTTCGTGCGGGCGTATTCGCCGCGCGCGTGCGCCGGGTCGGCCGGCCGCGCGTCGTCACCGACGATGGATGCCCCGGCGTGCGCCACCGATGGCGACGACACGAACACGAGACGCGGCACCCCGGCATCGTGCATAGAAGACAGAAGCGTGCGCGTGCCCTCGACGTTCACGGCCTCGAACTCGGCAGGGTCTCCCGCCAACGAGACCTTCGCGGCCAGGTGCACCACGGCATCCATGCCCGTCACGGCACGCATCACGTCGGTCGGCGAGAGCAGCGATCCGAGAACGTCCTCGACACCTGCGGCACCGGATGGGCGCCGCTGAAAGGTGCGCACCTCGTGCCCGGCCGCCGCGATCTCGCGGGCGACGGCGCCTCCGAGGAAGCCGCTCGCACCCGTGACGAGAACTCTCACGGGGCGCTCAACTTCGCTCCCGAGAGCACTCCCGAGGCCCACCGCGACAGGGCCGATCGGTCGATCTTCGAGTTGTGCCGGATGTCGGTGGGCAGCGAGGCGACGACCAGCACCGCCGCGATGTCGAGACCCGCGGCGTGACGAACGGATGCCACGAGGTCGCTGTCGCCCAGTGCCGTGCGGCGCGCCGCCGGCTCGGTCTCGAGCACCACGACGAGCTGCTGCGTGCCCCGGGGGCCGATACCCGTGAGTGCGGCGCGGCGCACTCCGAGCAGCGCTTCGATCTTCTGCTCGGGGCCCACGGGGGTGACGACACCCCCGGCGGTGACGATCACATGCGGAAGTCGGCCCTCCACCCAGAGGCGTCCGGCCGAGTCGAGGTGTCCGACGTCTGCGGTGCGGTGCCAGCGTTCGCCCGGCTCAGAAGAAGAAGAAGAAGAAGAAGAAGAAGAGTCGACGCCGGCATCCGCGATGCGGTTGGTGGCCCACAGCCTGTCGTAGTGCTGCTTCAGGTGCGCAGCCGACAGCACGATCTCGCCCGTGACGCCGGGCTGCTCGCTCGGGGAGCCCACGGGCATGCCGTTCTCGTCGAGGCCCGCGATGCGCACGCGAACCGATCCGGAGGGGGTGCCGACGCACACGCCGCCGGCGTGCTCTCCCTCGGGCAAGGCCGCGGCATCCTCGGCGGCCGCGCGGATCTGCTCGAGCGTGATGTCGGTCATGAGCAGGCCCTCGGTCATGCCGTAGGGGGTGTGCCCGGTGGCGTTGGGCATGAGCCGACCCGCCGCCGCGAGCAGCGATTCGGGCACGGGGGCGCCGGCCGAGAGAAAAGTGCGCACGCCCGCGAGCGCCGCGGTGTCGGCGACGTCGAGGGCATCCGCTGTGGCGACCACGTTGGCGAGGGCGGCCGGCGAGAGAAAGACGACCGACGCATCCACCGCGGCCGCGGCCTGCGCCGTGGCCTTCGCCGTGAGGGTGCGCGGCGACGTGACGTGCATGTCGGGGGTCACCGAGCGGGCGCCGAGCGCCGGTCCGAGCAGGGCGAAGGGCGCGAACCCGGCGACGAGGCCGGTGCCGACTCCCACGTCGTACTGCGCGGCGAGGGCGTCGCGCACGGCCTCGAGTTGGGCGTGCGTGTATACGACGCCCTTGGCCGGTCCGGTCGATCCCGACGTGAAGAGAACGGCGGCGACAGCGGATGCCGAGGGCGGCTCGGGCAGGGCCTCGTCGGCTCCCAGCCGCGCGATCTCGCCGAGGGAGTGGCGCACGCCGAGGGCGAGGGCGGCGGCACGGGGAAGCGTCGTGGTCGAGATCTTCTGCCCGGGCCACGAGAACGCGCGGGCCACGGTGAGGCCGGGCAGGGCGCCGATCACGTGGTCGGGGCGAGCGCCGCGCACGGCACGGGTGAGGCCGGGCAGCCCGAGGCCCGCGTCGGCGACGACCACGATCGCGCCGATGCGAAGGCACGCGTAGAGCACCGCGGTGAGGTCGGCGCTCGGCGGGATGAGCAGCGAGACACGGTCGCCGGGCTTCACTCCGGCGCGCACCAGGCCCGCCGCCAGCTGGCGCACGCGGGTCGAGAGCAATTTCCACGACACGGTGCGCCGCGGGTTCATGTCTACGAGGGCGAGTTCGGGGCTGTCGCGCAGCTCGTCGAGCACGCTCCAGAGCGGCTTCGACGAGGGGGCCCGTTCCCCGAGCCTGTCGACGGGGAGCTCGTCGACGGGCCCGGTTCCCTTCGACTGGCTCAGCGAGCGGGAACCCAGCCAGTCCAGCACCACGGGTGCGTACTCCACGTCCTCCGCGATCATGTGCCCGGCGCCCTCGAACCTGTGGATGTCGGCCTGCGGCATCCGCTCGGCGAGGTCGTCGAGGTAGGTGTCGGAGAAGATCGGGTCGCGGGGGCCCCACAGCAGCA
>NZ_CAXVWM010000149.1:0-15350 GCF_964263775.1 Agreia sp.
CTTCAGGATGCCGTGCGATCCGAGGGACTTCGGCCACACCTGCGTCTCGGCGTCGACGTGCGCGAGCTGCGCTGGCTCGCCGACGACAGCCGATGGCACGTGAGTACGAGCTCGGGCGACTATCTCTGCCGCACGCTCATCGTCGCCGCCGGTCGCCTGTCGGATGCGCGCATGCCCGAGGTGCCCGGGCTCGACACGTTTGCGGGGCCGGTCATGCACTCGTCCGCGTGGGACGCATCCGTCGTTCTGCGCGGACAGCGCGTGGGCGTCGTCGGCACGGGAGCATCCGCGGCGCAGGTGATTCCTCGCCTCGCCCAGACCGCGGCGAGTGTCGTGGTGTTCCAGCGCAGCGCGCCGTACGTGGTTCCGCGCCCGGATCGGCAATACACGCGCGGTGAGCAGCACGATTTCGCGGCAGATCCGAGAGCGCGTCGAGCGATGCGCGACAACCTGTTCTGGGGAGCCGAGACGGCGTTCGCCGAGCGGATGCGCGTGCCCGGCTACATCGACCGGCTGCGCGATCGCGCGCTCGCGCACCTCGATGACCAGCTCAGCGACCCCGCTGTGCGTGCGGCCGCGACGCCGAACTACGAGATCGGCTGCAAGCGGGTGATCATCTCGAACGACTACTACCCCGCGCTCGCCTCGAAGACTGTGACACTCGAACCGTCGGCGCTCGAGAACGTCTCGGGGCCTGTGGCGACCTCGGTCGCCGGAACCCGCGTCGAGCTCGACGTGCTGGTCTTCGCCACCGGGTTCGAATCGACGCGGCCGCCGTTCGCCGCACGCACCTTCGGCACCGACGGCATCCGTCTCGCTGACGCCTGGAGCAGGGGAATGCGCGCGCACGCATCGACGACCGTGCACGGATTTCCGAACATGTTCGTGCTCGACGGACCGAATGCGAGCCTCGGCCACAACTCGGCCGTCGTCATGATCGAGGCGCAGCTCGACTACGTGCTTGCGGCCCTCGACCATCGCGACGCGGCGGGCGTCGACGCGCTCGACGTCTCGCTCGAGGCACAGGATGCCTCAACCCGTGACATCGACGACAAGGCGGCGTCGACCGTGTGGCTGACCGGAGGATGCGAGAGCTGGTACGTCGACGAGCGCAGCAGACGACTCACGCTGCTGTGGCCCGATTTCGCCTACGCGTTCCAACGCCGCCTGTCACGCTTCGACCCCGAGAACTACACGGTCGTCGAGGCGAGCGGTCAGAGTTCGATGTCGCCGGCGTAGTCGCGACCGCCCTCGTGCCGCGCGCGTTCAGGGGTCATCTCGTCGACGCGGTGCCCGAGTTCGGCCGCGAGAGCGACGATGCGATCGCGCTTGGGCGTCTCGACCAGCACGACGGGGAACGAGTCAGAGTCGATGTCGAAGACCACCAACTCGAGTCCCGCCGGCGCGAGCAGCGCGTTGGCGCGCAGCATGCCGAACGTGAGGTGGGCATCCGGGTCGTCGACGGACTGCAGGTCGACGCCGCTCGACAGCACAGCGCTCATGCGGCTCAACCCCCAGGCTAGTTCGGCGGCGCTGTCCTTACAGTCGAGTTCGTGGCCCAGGTCGTTCTCGACAAGCCAGGCGACGAGGGCGAACCACGGGTCGACGTCGTCGTCTTCGAGGCTGCGGGCTTCAGCGGCGTTCGCATGATCGTGCAGGTATTCGGAGGGCGACTCGCGCGCCCGCACCACCACGTCGACAAGTCCCGCATCCGGTGTCAGCAGCCCTGCAAACTCGCGCCAACGGTTCGTGAGTTCGTCGTCGGATGGGTTCGGCGCGGCCTCGGCACCCGTGACCGCCGGCTCCTCTCCCGCGCGCTGCAGACGCGTCGTGCGATGGAACGGGTTCCAGGCCACGATCAGGAGCTCGTCGAGGAGAGGGGGGCATGCGCTGACATGAGTTCACTCTGACACCGCATGCTGCGCAGCGCACCCCCTGACGCCGCCTATCGAAGACTGCCGGCTCGCGGCGACCGGGTAGATGCCGATGAACTTCTTCCAGGCGGCGTAGTGCAGTCCGTAGCGACCACCGAGCATCACCGTGGGCATGTCGTAGCGGTACTTCTCCTCGCCACCGGGCACCCTGCGAATCACCATCGATCAGGATCGGAGAAGCGCTTGGCATGCGGGCATCCCTATCCTGAAGTCGGCGCCGCGACCCCCGCGGCTCAGTTCATGTCTGATCGAAGGAGAACACCATGGCCGCGGCTGCCGAAGGACTGACCAAAGAAGAGCGCGACGCGGTCAAGGATCGCGCGAAAGAACTGCGCGAAGAGGCCAAGGCGGGCAAGAACCGCGAGGCGGGCGAGAAATCGGTGGCGAAGGCGATCGCTGATATGCCCGAATCGGATGCCGCTATCGCGGGCCGCATCCACGAACTGGTCGCCGAACAGGCACCGGAGCTCATGCCGAAGACCTGGTACGGACAGCCCGCGTACGCGAACACTGAGGGCAAGGTCGTCTTGTTCGTGCAGAGCGCTGCCAAGTTCAAGACCCGCTACTGCACTCTGGGTTTCAGCGAAGACGCGGCCCTCGACGACGGCGAGATGTGGCCGACGTCGTTCGCGGTGACGAAGCTGACGCCTACTGTTGAGAAGACGATCGCGGAGCTCATCCAACGCGCGGCGGCGTAGAACCGACGTGCCTCTAGTGGTGACGCCGCGTCGGTGGCACGATGGCGGCATGAGCATCATCGCGACGCCCGAGCCGGGCGAGGCGACCGGTGAGGTCGCAGAGATCTACGCGGAAGACATTGCCGACACGGGCTACGTGCCCAGCCATACGCGTGTCATGGCCGTCAATCCTGAGGCCTACCGTGCCTGGGAAAACCTTATCGGGGCCATCGCGCGCCCCATGGACAAGCGGCGCTACGAGTTGATCACCCTTGCCGCCGCGGGGGCACTGCGCTCGAAGGCCTGCCGCCTCGCGCACGGTAAGAAGTCGCTGCAGTACATCTCGGAGGATCAGCTCGTTCGCATCGCCCGCGACTATCACGACGCCGGTCTGTCTGCCGCGGAGGTCGCATTGATGGAGTTCGCCGAGAAGCTCAGTACCGACTCGGCGGCGATGACGGATGCCGACAGCACGACCCTGCGCGACCACGGCTTCACCGACCGCGAGATCGTCGACATCGCCCTCGCGGCGGCCGCCCGCAACTATTACAGCCGCGCACTGCACGCGCTCGGCGTCGAGGTGGATGTTCCGGCCGGGCTCAGCGAGCCGCTGCGCTCGGCACTGATGGACTCGCTTTAGTTGTCTTGCTCTGTGCCCCTGGAGGGACTCGAACCCCCAACCTGTTCCTTAGGACGGAATTGCTCTTCCATTGAGCTACAGAGGCTGGCTTCAGCAGTTTAGCCTAGCGCCTACGCCGCGCTCTCGATGTAGCCCTCCCAGGCCGGCTCGGCGCGCTCCGCTCCGCGCACCGTCCAGCCCGACTGGTGCGGCATCCGGGGTGTGGCGCGCAGCGTCCAACCCATCTCGGCCGGGGTGCGGTCGCTCTTGATGTTGTTGCAGCGCAGGCAGCAGGCCACGAGGTTCTCCCACGTGTCCTTGCCTCCGCGCGACTTGGGCTGCACATGGTCGATGGTCGTCGCCCCTCCCCCGCAGTACAGGCAGCGCATTCCGTCGCGACGCAGCACGCCCCGGCGCGACACGGGCATGAGCCTGGTCGACGGGATGCGCACGTAGCGCGTCAGGATGATGACGCTCGGCCGGTCGAAGAGGCCAGACGTGGCCCAGACCGGATGCTCGTCATCGCTCTCAATGATGGTCGCCTTCTCATTCATCACGAGAACGATGGCGCGCTTGAACGAGACCACTCCGAGTGGCTCGTATCCCGCGTTCAAAACTAGTGTTCGCATTGTTGCCCTTTCGAATTGCCCTGCACGGCTTGCAGGGACCCGATGTGTCACCCATCGACTTTCTTACCGATCAGGGAGCAAATGGACACAAAAAAAGGGCACCGTCACAATGACAGCACCCTAACCGAGCCGAACCCGGCTCAGACAACGTCCACTCGTGTGCCTCCTGACACTGAGCAGGCGGCAACCCGTGGTGCGGATGCTCCTGCCAGCTATCACGAGGTCTCCTCTAAAGGCTCGAATAATTGCAGTAAGGCTAACCCACGAACGGCGCACCGCAAATTCTCGGCACGCCGTTCGGGTGAGCTGTAACCGATTGTTCACAAATCGGCCAGCGGCAGAACGAGTCAGACGATGCGCACGAAGTAGTAGCTGCCCCACAGCGCGCGGTGCTCGACGAAGCGGCCCCAGTCGGGCGAGTCGATCACTCCACCGGCTCCGTCGTAGATGCCGACGTGGTACATCGGCCACACCACGAGGTCGCCCGGCTGGGCGTCTTCGGGCGAGACGCGGATTCCCATGGCCGCCTGATTGCCGACGATGCGCGGCAAGTAGATGCCGAACTGGCCGAACACGTATTGGGTGAGCCCGTCGCATCCGAAACCGGCCTCGGGGGTTGCACCGGCGCTATAGGGAACGACGCCCACGAACTGCTCGGCGTAGTCGACGACGGCCTGGCCGCTGTAGGCGCCCGAGGGCGGGTTGACTGCGAAGGTGCCGGCGGTGGGCGCAGCAGCAGACGCGGCCGACGCAGCCGACGCGGCGGCCGTGCTGGCCTCGGTTGCGGCGACCGCGGCGGCCGCGGCGTCGCGCGCTGCCTGCAATTCTGCGCTGGTGGGAGCGGTGTAAGCGTCGCGGCTCACGGCCAGGGCGGCCGCGGTGTCGTCGACCGTGATGCTCTGGGCTGCCCCGCCCAGGTCGGCGGAGTTGTTCGAATCGAAGCCGGCGGTGCCGCTGCCGAACGCATAGGCGGGAAGAGCCATCGTGGCGATGAGCCCCACGGCGAACGTCATGACGACGCCGCCGGCGACGTTGCGCTTGGTGGGCTTCGTGAAGCGGGGTGGCGCCGTCTGCATGGTCGCCCGGGCGATGGGTGCGGATGCGCGGGGCGCCGCAATCAGCGACGTGGCCGAGCGGGTCACCGCGGTGGTGGGCCGGGGCACGGCGGGAACGATGTCGTCGTGCGACTCGCGTCGCTCCCTGCGGGAGACCGGCGCCGCTGCGCTGGCGTCCACCGAGGGGGCGTCGATCGAGATGTTCGGGTTCTGCTGGCCGTTCGGGGCGTCCAGCGGCTCACGAAGTTCGGTCAAAATCTGTACCTCCGGCACCTCGCACGGCATCTAGGGTGCCGCCCCGTCCCACTGAATTAGCTGCGGGTCGCGCTCGCCGAGAGACGGGGAAAAGAGATGTCTCGGCGCCGTCCAAGGCCTGGGTTCGGCCGTCTGGACTCGTCCGATGGTACGGGAGCGTTACCTGTTTGTCATCTTAAATTCGCTTTTTCTAACGAATGGATAACGGACGAACCGACGAAACCTCAGCGCAAGCTGTTATTTGAAGTCTGTGTCGAGGTTCACATCGAGGCCGTCAGTCGCACTGCCGACATCGATGTGCATGTGCGTGCACGAGTCGCTGAACTCCTTGAAGTTCTGGAGGTTCAGCGAGATTCCGGCCGACGCACGGCAGCCGCTCTGGCCCAGGTTCGAGCCCGACGGCATGATCGGATCGAGGATCTCGGCGAACTTCACCGTGCTCGCATCGGCGCCGGGAACCGAGGCTCCGTTGATGAGATAGAAGTCCACCGCATGGCCACCGCCGTTGATGTAGTGCGACGAACCGGTTCCGCCGCCCTCGATCTGGCCGGTGCACTTGCGGTTGATGTCGCTGACGGCGACGGAATCGAACGTGCGAACCGCGATCACCATCACCTGCAGAATGCGCAGGTCGATTCCGCAGTCGGGTTTGACCACGCCGTCGGCCAACGCGCGGATCTCGGGAATGTGGTCGGGAACGGAGCCCTTGAGTCTGCCCTCAGCCACGGCGACCATGAGCTCTTGGGCGAGTTTCTGCGACTCCTTCGACACGTAGGCGTTCGTGGTCGAGTACAGCGACCCGGGAGCACCCTCGGCGTAGAAGTCATCGCGAACCGCGTTCAGCGCGGGGCCCTCCCCCACCGACAGGTTCTGGCTGTCTGTGACATCGCTCACGTTCTGAATCGACGAGAAGTCCGACGCGGTTGCGAATCCGAGCGAGGGAATGGAGAGAGACACGACGAAGAGTGCGGCGATCGTCATGACGAAGCCCGCGAGCACGCGTCGCTTGATCGGCTGCGCTCGGGCGTGAGACACGAAGGTGCCGCTCGACGACGACAGCAGCTCCGCGACAGGAACCGAGCGCGTCACCCTCGGCGACGCGATCGGCACCGGCTGCGGGCGTTCGTCGGCTGCCTCTGTCGCGACGGCCGAGATCGGCTCGGGCGCGACGTGCGGTTCGGCGAAGTCGACCTCGGCGCTCAGGACCGTCTCGGCAGCGATGTGCTCGGCCGTCTCGACCTCGACCTCCGGATGCTGCGCCACGAGTTCGATCTCGAGCGGCACCGTCTCGACGTTAGCCACGGCGAGCATACGCGTCTCGACCTCTGGCTCGGGCTCGGCGATCGGTTCAGGTGACGTCTCGTCGACGGCGGCCGGGGTCTCCGACCTGGCGCGTCTCCCGCGCCGCGTGGTCGGCTGCTCGACAGCAGGCACAGGCGTCGGCGCTGCTTCGACAGCAGGCTCGGGCACCGTCTCGACGACGGGCGCCGGGGCCTCGACCGGCACGCGCTCGGCCACGGTATCCGGAACCGTCTCTACCGAGGAAGGATGCTCGGCGTACCGCTCATCGAGCTCGCGCTCGCGCCGCTCGCGGCGGCTCATCGCCGCTGCGGGCGCAACGGTCGTAGTGGATCGATGCAGTGCCTCGGCTTCGGCTTCGGCCTGTTCCCGATCGCGCAGCTGTCGACGGCTCAGCGTCGAGGCGGGTGGCGCCGATCGCGAATCGCGCCGTCGTCGAGCATGCTCGACGCTCTTCTGCGACTCACTGGGTTCGACCACGGAACGAAAATCCTTCTGCGCCACGAATGGCAGACATGTCCGACCGTCAGAGCGCTGAACGGGTTTGGATGATGCAGGAGACAGTCGGAGGGCGCATCCTGATCCGGTGCTCGACCCGCCAGGCTGAGCGGGGGAACTGTTCGAGGGTATGCGAAACCGTCGCCCGTGTCATCCTGGCGCGGTCACCTGCCAGCCGTCGAGCCGCGCAGCAACAGGTTCGCAGTGTGTCGGTCAGATGCCGACGAAGATGTGCCCCGCGACCTCGTTGGGAAGTTCGAGGCCCTCGGGGAACCCCTCGACCTCGACCAGAATGTACGAGCCGACCTGCGAGAACGCGGCCGCGTTGCCCGGCACCACACCGAACTGCTTCAGCTGCAGCAACAGCTCCGGATCTACTTGCGCCGGCTCGCCGAGACGCCGGATGATCTTGGTCTGCGGCCCGACTGCGCCGTGCACGAGGCTGAGCAGATTGACGACACCGCGGGTGAACGGCACGGCCGCCGCGTCGCCGAACTCGTCGAGCCCGGGAATGGGGTTGCCGTAGGGCGATTCCGTGGGATGGTCGAGCATCTCGATGATGCGCCGCTCCACCTGCTCACTCATCACATGCTCCCATCGGCATGCCTCTTCGTGCACGTATTCCCAGTCGAGGCCGATCACGTCGCTCAGCAGGCGCTCGGCGAGGCGGTGCTTGCGCATCACGTGCACGGCCTTCGTTCGGCCGGTTGCCGTGAGCTCGAGGTGACGGTCGCCCGACACGACCACCAGACCGTCGCGCTCCATGCGCCCGACCGTCTGCGACACCGTGGGGCCGGAGTGTCCGAGGCGCTCCGAAATCCGGGCGCGCAGCGGAATGATGTTCTCCTCCTCCAGTTCGAGGATCGTTCGGAGATACATCTCCGTGGTGTCAATGAGATCGGCCAACGATCACTCCTTAGGAAGTTGCGCACGTACGCCTCAACCATAACGTTCGGACACGGTGGGTAAGGCTCGGCTCACTAGACTCAACTTCATGCCTGAACTGACAATTCCCAGCACCCTTCTGCCCGTCGATGGCCGCTTCGGATGCGGGCCCTCGAAGGTGCGCCCCGAGCAACTCATCGACCTCAGCACCCGGGGGGCTTCCCTTCTGGGAACGTCTCACCGCCAGGCGCCCGTCAAGAACCTCGTCGGCTCGGTGCGCGACGGCCTGTCGAACCTCTTCTCGCTGCCCGAGGGTTACGAGGTCGTTCTCGGCAACGGCGGATCGACCGCTTTCTGGGACGCGGCGGCATTCGGACTCATCGAGAAGCGAAGCGAGCACCTCACCTTCGGCGAGTTCGGCTCCAAGTTCGCCGCAGCCGCCAAGGCACCATGGCTCGAGGCTCCGTGCGTTCTCAATGCCGCAGGCGGCTCGCGCAGCGAAATCGAGATCGTCGAGGGCGTGGATGTCTACGCCTGGCCCCACAACGAGACCAGCACCGGCGTGATGGCTCCCGTCACGCGGGTTCACGGAGACCCGGGTGCCCTGACCGTGGTCGATGCCACCAGCGCGGCCGGCGGCATCCAGTTCGACGCGGCCGAGACCGACGTCTACTACTTCGCGCCCCAGAAGAACTTCGCCTCGGATGGCGGACTCTGGTTCGCGCTCTTCTCTGCCGCCGCCCTCGAGCGAGTCGAGCGCATCGCCGCGTCGGGCCGGTACATCCCCGAGTTTCTCAGCATCAAGAACGCCGTCGACAACTCGCGCCTCAACCAGACCCTCAACACGCCGGCCATCGCCACGCTCGTGATGCTCGATAACCAGATCGAATGGATCAACGGCAACGGCGGGCTCGGATGGGCATCCGCCCGCACCGCCGAGTCGTCGAGCGCACTCTACGACTGGGCAGAGTCGGTCGACTACGCGAGCCCCTTTGTGGCGAACCCCGAGCACCGCTCACAGGTCGTCGTCACGATCGACTTCGACGACTCGATCGACGCGGCCGCCATCGCGAAGGTGCTGCGCGCCAACGGCATCGTCGACACCGAGCCCTACCGCAAGCTGGGCCGCAACCAGCTGCGCGTCGCCACGTTCGTGGCGATCGAGCCGAGTGACGTGCGCTCGCTCATCTCGTCGATCGAATACGTGGTCGAGAACCTCTAGCCCAGCGAACGCACAGAACGGGAGGAGCTCCGAGCATCCGACGCTCTATTCGCGTCGGATGCATCGAATCTCCTCCCGTTTCGGCTTTCGCTCTGCGTCAGCGCAGGTCTTCGGGGGCGTCTTCGTCGTAGTAGACGCTCGAGCGCGGCTCGGAATCGTCGAGTTCGACGACCGTGAGGCCCTCTTCGTCGACGTCGACCGCCTGCTCTGGCTTCGCGGTCCGAGGCGTGTCGTCTCCACGAACGAGAACCGACACGTCGAGAACGGCGGCCTCAGCATGCTCGTGAACAGCGTCGTCGAGCACGTCGTCATCGAGGATGTGGTCGTCGAGGTCGAGCTCGTCGTCGATGTCCTCGTCGTCGGACTCGTCGTCATCAGACTCGTCATCATCTGATTCGTCATCGTCTTCATCGTCGACCGCGAGCGCCGCAGCGTGCTCCTGGGCGAGCTTGTAGTCTTCGAGACGATCAGACCAGGGGGTCCATTCGGGTGCCAGAACGGCACCCTCTCCCGGAAGCAGCTCGGTCTCAAGCACATTGGGCTCGCTGTCGGCGTCGACCCTCGACAGCGTCGCCGTCCAGTGCCAGTCGGGGTAGCCGGGCATGAGCGACGCGAAGTGCAGGCTCAGGACGTGCTCGCCGTGGCTAGCGTGCCCTACGAGTGCTCCGACGGTCGACGCCGGGGTGATCTCGATAAGCGCAGCGCGCGCCGCACCGACGGCCGCCAGAAGAACGGGGTCGGCGTCGAACTGCACGACGGGAGTGACCTCGGGCGTCTCGTCGAAAGACGAGCCGTCGAGGGTCGAATCGGATTGCTGCACCGGTGTCTACGCGTCCAATTCGTCGGCGACCTTGCGCAGGAGCGCAGCGATCTTGCGGCTGTGCGCCGTGTCGGGGTAACGACCCCGCTTGAGGTTCGTGCCGATGCCGTCGAGAACCTTGACCAGGTCTTCGACGATGATCGACATGTCGTCGGCCGGCTTACGACTGAGCTTCACCAGGCTGGGCGGCGCTTCGAGCACGCGAACAGAGAGCGCCTGTGCCCCCCTCTTGCCGTCGGCAATGCCGAACTCGAGCTTCGTGCCCGCCTTCACGCTCGTACCTGCGGGCAGGGCTGACGCGTGCAGAAAGACCTCTGAGCCGTCATCGGAACTGATGAAGCCGAAGCCCTTCTCATCGTCGTAGAACTTGACCTTGCCGGTGGGCATCCGCGCATCTCCTTGGGTGAATTCGGCTCGCCAATCGGCTGGCGGGCACACGATAGCCTAACCGGCCCGCGCTGAGACCGTATCCTTAGAGCTGTGACAGACAAGCCAACACCGCCGGTTCGCTCGGGCGAGCGCATAATCGCCTTCATGATCGCCGGCATCATCGGCCTGTCGATTGTCTGCATATTCGCCATCCTCATCGGCGCGCTGCTCGGTGTGACGAGCGAGCAGTACTCCACGGGCGTCTGGCCCATCGTGCGGGTGCTGCCGATCCCCGGATTCGTCGTCGGGTTCGTGATGATATTCGTGCTTCTGTTCATCAATCTGCGCCGCCGCGCCAAGGAGGCACCGAAGCCTCGATGAGCGACACTCTCGCTCTCGCCGGCCGCCTCCAACTCCTAGGCGACGATGACCTCGTCGCGCTCGCATCCGCCCGCCTGAACGACGCCCGAGGCATCAAAGACTTCTTCGACCTGGCAGACCGACTGCTCGATCCCGGCTCGATCGACGCCGCACTCGCCTCGCTTCCGCGGCGCACGCTGGCGGCTCTCGCGCATCCGTCGCCTGACACCGACCCGACCGACCTCGAGCCCGCCGAACGCCTCTTTCTGACCGACGGCCAGACGCCGGGCACCGCGTTGGATGCCGTCACCCGCGTTCTCGAGTCGTGGCCCGGCCGCGGCCTCCCGTCGGCCCACCAGCTTGCAGACGAGCCGGCCCCGGCAGACACCGACCGCACCCCGCAGCGCGACACGAGCGACCGGATCGCCGCAGAACGCGCGTTCATCGCAACCTCCGGCATCGCCGAACTCATCCATGAGCTGCGCGTGACGCCGGTCAGGGAACTGGCCAAGGGAGGCGTGGCCGCCCCCGATGCGAAGAGGCTCCTCGCCTCACTGACGATCGAGCCCAACGACCTCGACGCCCTGCTGCGAATCGCCCGCCGCGCCGGCCTGGTGATCCTCGACGACCTGCTCTGGACGACCACAGACGAATCGCTGCCGTGGCTCCTGAAAGGCTCGGCCGACCGATGGATCGCACTCGCGACCTCGTGGCTCAACGCCCTCGCCGACGACATCGGCGAGGTGCTGCGCTCGCGCAGCCGTCGCCCCTGGGGCGCCGACGCCCAGCGAACCATCGCGTACCTCTATCCCGCGGGGGGAGACGCCCTGCGCGGACGCGTCGCGTTCGTGCTCGACAGCGCCGAATACCTGGGGATCACCGCCAACGGCTATCCCGGCGCCGCGGCCCGAGCCCTCCTCGACAACAGCACGGAGCCCCTCTCCGCCGTCGCGGCCACGCTGCTGCCGGCCGAGGTCTCGCACGTCTACCTCCAGCACGACCTCACCGTCATCGCCCCCGGCCCTCTCACCCCGGACGTCGACGTGCGGCTGCGAACGCTGGCCGACATCGAGGGCCGCGGCCTCGCATCCACGTACCGCATCTCTGCCGCCAGCGTCACCCGCGCACTGGCCGAGGGCGAGACGGCCGACGGCATTCTGGCGTTCTTCCGCTCCGTGTCGCTCACCGGCGTTCCCCAGCCCGTCGAGTACCTCGTCGCCGAGGCCAGCTCACGCTACGGCAGACTGCGCGCCGGTGCGGCGACCCCCGACGACGAAGCCCGCGGCATCGCGAGCTACGTGCGCAGCGACGACGTCGCCCTGCTCAGCACCCTGGCCGTCGACCACGGCCTGGCCTCGCTCGGCCTCGAGCACGACGGCCGAGACCGGCTCACCAGTCGGTTCGCGTTCGACACGCTGTTCTGGATGATCTCCGACGCCCGGTACCCCGTTGTGGCCGAACGCGAATCCGGGGTCACTTTCGCGCCCGTTCGCGCCCGAACGTCGCAGCGAAAGCCCGTGCCCGCTCCTCGGCCGTTCGTCGACCTGGTCGCGCGCCTCCGCGAATCCGCCCACGCGGTCAGCGACACCCCCGAGGCGTGGATCGCCCGCCAGCTCGACGTCGCCATCAAGGCGAAGAGCCCGTTGGCGGTCAGCGTGGGCATGCCCGACGACAAGACCATCGTGTTCCTCGTGACACCCCTCTCGTTGGCCGCGGGCCGTCTGCGGGCGATCGACGAGAAGGCGGGCGTGGAGCGCACCCTTCCCCTGCGCAACATCACCGCGGTGGCTCCCGCCCCGTAGCGCAATCCCCGCACCGACGCGGGCGTCGACCCGCGCGCGGCGGGTAGGATCGTACGTTATGCCGTCTGGCCCACTGATCGTCCAAAGCGACCGCACCGTGCTTCTCGAGGTCGCGCATCCCGATGCCGAGAACGCACGCCACGAGCTTGCCGTGTTCGCCGAACTCGAGCGCGCTCCCGAGCACATCCACACCTACCGCATCACGCGTCTCGGCCTGTGGAACGCGCGCGCCGCAGGGCACGAGGCCGCGGAGATCCTGGGAACGCTCGAGCGCTACTCGAAGTTCGCGATTCCGCAGGCGGTCTCGATCGACATCGACGAGACGATCGCCCGTTACGGACGCCTCATCATCGAACGCGACGACGAAGGCGGGCTGCTGCTTCGCGCGACCGATTCCGCGGTGCTCAGCCAGATCGCATCCGGCAAGAAGATCGCCCCCCTGCTCGTCGAGCGCCGCTCGCCCGACACCTACGCGGTCGCCCCGTGGGCGCGCGGGCAGCTCAAGCAGGAGTTGACGAAACTCGGCTGGCCGGCCGATGACCGCGCGGGCTACACGCCCGGCACCCCGCACGAGATGGCGTTGCGCGAAGACGGCTGGGCACTCCGCGACTATCAGAAGCTCGCCGTCAGCAACTTCTTCGAGCGCGGATCGGGAGTCGTCGTGCTGCCCTGCGGGGCCGGAAAGACGCTCGTAGGCGCCGGAGCCATGGCCACCGCCAAGACGAACACGCTCATCCTCGTGACCAACACGGTCTCGGCCCGCCAATGGCGCAGTGAGCTTCTGAAGCGCACGACACTCACCGAAGACGAGATCGGCGAGTACTCGGGACAGCTCAAAGAGGTCAAACCCGTGACCATCGCGACCTACCAGATTCTCACGGCCAAGAGAAAGGGCACCTACGCCCACCTCGAACTGCTCGACGCCCTCGACTGGGGGCTCGTCGTCTACGACGAGGTGCACCTGCTTCCCGCACCCGTCTTCAAGCTCACCGCCGAGCTGCAGGCCCGCCGCCGCCTCGGCCTCACCGCCACCCTCGTGCGCGAAGACGGACGCGAGGGCGACGTGTTCAGCCTCATCGGCCCCAAGCGCTTCGACGCTCCCTGGAAGGAGATCGAGGCCCAAGGCTTCATCTCACCCGCGGAGTGCTTCGAGGTGCGCATCGACCTGCCGCAGAACGAGAGGCTCGAGTACGCCGCGTCGGCCGACGACGAGCGTTACCGCCTCGCCGCGACCGCTCCCGCGAAACTGGATGTCGTCAAGCGGCTCATCGAGAAACACTCCGGCGAGCGCATCCTCGTCATCGGGCAATACCTCGACCAGCTTCAGCAGCTCGAGACGGAGCTCGGCGTTCCGTCGCTCACGGGGGCCACTCCCATCGCCGAACGGGAGCGGCTTTACGCAGCCTTCCGCGACGGCACCGAGCCCATCCTCGTGGTGAGCAAGGTGGCCAACTTCTCGGTCGATCTGCCCGAGGCGAGCGTCGCCATTCAAGTGTCGGGCTCTTTCGGCTCGCGCCAAGAAGAGGCGCAGCGGCTGGGCCGTCTGCTGCGGCCGAAAGAGTCGGGGCTGTCTGCCAACTTCTACACCCTCGTGGCGCGCGACACCGTCGACCAGGACTTCGCCCAGAACAGGCAGCGGTTCTTGGCCGAGCAGGGCTACAGCTACACGATCCTCGATGCTGACGAGCTCGCGGTTCCCGTGTAGAACGCTCCCGAACCACTCCCAGACAACGCCCAGCGTACCCGCAGATACTTGAGCCTATGACTGGCCCACGCATCCTCATTGTCGACGACGAACCGAACATCCGCGACCTGCTCACCACGAGCCTCCGCTTCGCCGGCTTCGCCGTGCGCGCGGTCTCGAACGGAGCGCAGACCATCTCGGCCGTTCTCGAAGAAGAACCCGACCTCATCATCCTCGACGTGATGCTGCCCGACATGAACGGCTTCGGCGTCACGAAGCGCCTGCGGGCGTCGGGCTACACGGCTCCGATCCTCTTTCTGACGGCGAAAGACGACACCGAAGACAAGATCACGGGCCTTACCGTGGGCGGCGACGACTATGTCACGAAGCCGTTCAGCCTCGACGAGATCGTGGCTCGAATCAAGGCTATCCTGCGACGCACGATGCAGGCCGACGAAGACGCCATCATCCGCGCGGGCGAGCTGACCATGGACCAAGACACGCACGAGGTCTACGTGGGAGACGCGGCCATCGAGCTGAGCCCGACCGAGTTCAAGCTGCTGCGCTACCTCATGCTGAACCCGAACCGGGTGCTGTCGAAGGCGCAGATCCTCGACCACGTGTGGGAATACGACTTCAACGGCGACGCCGGCATCGTCGAGAGCTACATCTCGTACCTTCGACGCAAGCTCGACGCACACTCCGAGGAGTCGCTCATCCAGACCAAGCGTGGCTTCGGCTACATGCTGAAGGTCTCGAAGGCGTAGGCCCGTTCTCCCAGCGGGTTCGCGTAACCTGATCGTCGACATGCAGCACACAATCCTCACGCGCTGGAACGCGATCTCCCTGCGCAACAAGATCACCGGCGTGACCGTGCTGATGCTCACCTTCGGGCTCATCGTGTCGGGCATCGGCACCATGACCGTGCTGCGCACCTACCTGCTCAACCAGGTGGACGACCGTCTGAAGAACGCCTACGCGGAGCCCACCACGGTGCTCGGCCCCGACGCGAACAAGTACGGCTTCGCCCTCGACGACGTGCGTGCAGCTCCGAACACGTTTTTTGTGGCGCTCCTCGACTCCGACGGCCAGCCCATCGTCACGAACGAGGCCGCGGCAGCCGGCGTTCCGTCTCCAGCGGTGACGGGCATCGACATGTCGATGGCGACGACCCTGGCGGATGCCCGCTTCACGTTGCACAGCACGAAGGGTTCGTCTGACTGGCTTGCCGTCGCGCTGGTG
>NZ_CAXVWM010000150.1:0-2501 GCF_964263775.1 Agreia sp.
CGAACAGACAAGGCACCACACCGTGACTCTCGAACCCACGACCCCAGACACTGCAGCACGAGACACTGCCGCCCTCGACTCCGAAGACGGCCAGCTCGCCTACGAGCTCGATCGCGCGCACGTCTTCCACTCCTGGTCTGCGCAGGCGGCCCTGAAACCGATGGTGATCGCGGGCGGCCTCGCGAGCACGGTGTGGGATTTCGACGGCAACGAATACCTCGACTTCTCGAGCCAGCTCGTCAACGTGAACATCGGCCACCAGCACCCGGCGGTCGTAGCTGCGATCCACGCGCAGGTCGACGTGCTCGCCACCATCGCCCCAGCGACGGCGAACCTCGCGCGTGGCCAGGCCGCGTCGCGCATCCTCGAACGCGCGGGCGACGAATTCAGCAAGGTGTTCTTCACCAACGGTGGCGCCGACGCGAACGAGAATGCGATCAGACTCGCTCGGCTGCATACTGGTCGCGACAAGGTGCTGTCGATGTACCGCTCGTACCACGGCAACACCGGCGCGGCCGTCGTCGCGACCGGGGACTGGCGCCGTGTGCCGAACCAGTACGCGCGCGGACATGTGCACTTCTTCGGACCGTTCTCGTATCGCTCGGAGTTCTGGAGCGAAAGCCCGGTCGAGGAGGGTGAGCGGGCGCTGCAGCACCTGCGCCGCGTCATCCAGAGCGAGGGCGCGACATCGATCGCCGCGATCCTCATCGAGACGATCCCCGGCACAGCCGGTGTGCTCGTTCCGCCGCCCGGGTACCTGGCGGGGGTGCGCGCGCTCGCCGACGAGTTCGGCATCGTGCTGATCTTCGACGAGGTCATGGCCGGATTCGGCCGCACCGGGGACTGGTTCGCGTTCCAGTCGCTGGCCGACGAGGGCGCCGACGTCGTCGTGCCCGACCTCATCACCTTCGCCAAGGGAGTCAACTCGGGCTATGTGCCCGTGGGAGGCGTCATCATCTCGCCGTCGATCGCCGCGGCGTTCGACGACTCGGTCTTTCCGGGCGGGCTCACGTATTCGGGGCATCCGTTGGCGATGGCCTCGATCGTCGGTGCGCTCGACGCCATGGAGAGCGAGGGCATCGTGGCCAACGCGAAGCGTGTGGGAGCGGATGTGATCGGACCGGGCCTGCGTGCGCTGCAGGCGAAGCATCCGTCGATCATCGGCGAGGTGCGCGGCGTCGGCGTCTTCTGGGCGCTCGACCTGGTCGCCGACGCCGCGACCCGCGAGCCCGTCGCGCCCGCCGTGATCGCAGCGCTGAAGAAGTCGCTGCTGGCGCTCGGTCTGCTGCCGTTCTTCGCCGACAATAGACTGCACGTCGTGCCGCCGTGTGTGGTCACCGACGACGAGGTCGCCCGGGCGCTCGATCTCTACGATCAGGCGTTCTCGAGCCTGTGAGTTCTGTGGTCGACGATGTATTGCGGCTGACCAGTTCTGGGCTCACTGAGTAGCACGACTTCCGTGATCTAGACTGGCGCCATGGACGTCGGACGACTCAATCTGCTGCGCGAACTCGCCGAGCGGGGAAGCATCACCGAGGTGGCCAAGGCCACTCACCGCACCGCGTCGGGCATCTCGCAGCAGCTGCGCAAGCTCGAGTCCGAGGCGGGGCTGCCGCTCACAGAGAAGGTCGGTCGGGGCATCGCCCTGACCGACGCCGGCAGGGCACTCGCGCGCAGTGCGACCGACGTCGCCATCGCGCTCGAGAAGGCAGAGGCGGTGTGGGACGAGTTTCGCAACGACCCCACGGGCACCGTGACGCTCGCGACCTTTCCGACGGCCGGTCAGATGCTGCTGCCCGGAATGCTCAAGCGCGTCGCCGAGACGGGCGGGCTGACGGTGCACTGCTCCGACCGCGACCCGGAGTCGGAGGGTTTTCCGTCGCTCACGAGCGACTTCGACATCGTGCTCGCACACTCCCCGAAGCCGGCCGCGTTCTGGAGCGACAAGAACATCCTCGCCATTCCCCTCATGACCGAGCCGCTCGACATCGCACTTCCGCCCGGGCATCGTCTGGCCGACAAAGACTTTCTCGTGCCGAGCGACCTCATCGGCGAGCAGTGGATCGGCGTGCCCTGGGGCTACCCGTTCGAGCGCACCCTGAACGACATCTTCGAAGCGGCCGGGGTGCCGGTGAACTTCTTTCAGCGTTTCGGCGACACCCGGGTGACCGAGGCGCTCGTCGCGGCCGGACTCGGCATCGCCGTGCTGCCGTGCTACACGGCCGCGGGGGCGTACCGCGACCGCATCACGTTGAAGAACCTGCAGGGGGTGGTGGCCGAGCGGCACATCGCGATCCTGATGCGCCCCGACCGGGCCGAGCGCCTGGCCGTGCGCACGGTCGTGGATGCGCTGCGCGCCGAGGCGGCCGCCGTGGTCGAGGCGAACAAGCACCGCAACCCGCCGGCCGCCTGAGCGGACGGCACGTGTTTGTGCCCGAATACCTCCATTCCTGCGCGAGCAGCCCGACGTAATGGAGGTATTCGGGCACAGAAGCCCGCGG
>NZ_CAXVWM010000151.1:0-18346 GCF_964263775.1 Agreia sp.
ACCGGCACCGGCCCCGCGAGCGCGGCATCCGCCGCCGTCACCTTGCCCGTGCTTCCGGCCGCTCCGACCTGGGGCACGGTCACCGCAAGCGACTCGGCCGTATCGCTCAACTGGGTCGCCCCTGCTGACGGAGGCTCGGCCCTCACCGCGTATGAGATCCAGCGGCGACAGGGCACCGGGGCCTGGCTTTCGACTGCGGTCCTCCCCGCGTCGTCGCTCGCGACGACCGTGAAGGCGCTTGACAACGGTGCGCAGTACGCGTTCCGGATTCGTGCGTTCACGGCCGTCGGTACCGGTCCCTGGTCGAGTGAGATCACGGCGATCCCGCTACGCAGCCCCGACGCACCCACCGGCCTGACCGCGACGCCCGGCGACCGGTCCGCCCGGCTCGGCTGGGCCGCTCCTCAGGTCGACGGCGGCTCGCCGATCACCGGCTATGCCGTCCGCTACCGGGCCATCGACGCGGCAAACTGGGTCTCCGCGCCAAATGCGGCGGCGACGAGCACCACGCTGACCGGCCTGGCCAACGGCACCGGCTACGAGGTGCAGGTCGCGGCCGTAAATGCCGCCGGCACCGGCGCGTGGACGGCGTCGACGACCGTCACCCCCGCCACGTTCCCGGACGCCCCGGGCACACCCTCGCCGACGCCGCGCGACCGGGGAGTCGACCTCGCGTGGGCCGCTCCCGCGTATGACGGAGGCGCTCCCGTGCTCGGCTACGTCGTCGAGTACCGGCCGGTCGGCGGCGCACCCTGGCGCGACGGCCCGGCCCCGCTGACGCCGACCGCCGCACTCGGCAGCCTCGACAACGGCACCGCGTACGAGGTCCGCATCGCGGCAGTCAACCTGGCGGGCACCGGCCCGTGGACCGCCGTCGCGACGTTCACGCCCCGCACCGTCGCGACCGTGCCGACCATGGTCGCCGTCACGCCGGGCGATGAGTCGGCCACCGTGACCTGGGGCGCTCCGTTCTCCGACGGTGGAGCACCGGTCACGGCGTACCGCATCCAGTCGCGGGCCGCGGGCGCCGAGACCTGGGAAGACGAGGCCGAGGTGCCGGGACTGACCGTCAGCCTGTTCAGCTTCGCCAACGGTACCGAGCGCGAGTTCCGGGTCGCGGCGGTCAACGTCGCCGGCGTCGGCCCCTGGTCGCAGCCCACCTCGACGACCCCGCGCACTGTACCGGACGCACCGACCTCGCTCGCCGCCACTCCGGGGGACCACCGTGCCGATCTCACCTGGACCGCGCCCGCCGACGGCGGGGCCGCTATCTCGAGTTACGAGGTGCAGGCGAGCGTCGACGGCGCTGCCTGGGTCGACGCCCCGAGCGTGACCACGGCATCCGCCGGCGTCGTCGGCCTCGACAACGGCACCCAGTACGCTTTCCGCGTGCGGGCGGTCAACGCCGCAGGAGCCGGCGGCTGGTCTGAGCCGGCGAGCTCGACGCCACGCACCGTGCCCGACGCCATCGAGTGGTCGACGGCCGTCGCCGGCGACACGGTCGTCGAGCTGACCTGGGCGGAGCCCGCCGACGGTGGAGACACTATCGACGGCTACACGGTGCAGCAGAGCGTTGACGGCGGTGCCTGGACCGACGCGGTCTCGACCACCGAGTCCAGCGCGACGATCAGCGGCCTGGAGAACGGCACGTCGTATCGCTTCCGGGTGCGGGCGGCGAACGACGCCGGCTCCGGTGCCTGGAGCGCCATCATCGCCGCGACACCACGCACCACGTCGGGGGCTCCGGCGTGGAAGCTCGTCGAGCCGCGGGACTCCGCGGTCGCGCTGAGCTGGGCGCCGCCGGCCGAGACCGGAGGCGCGACGATCACGGGGTACGAGGTCGAGGTTCAGAGTGCGCTCCGCGGCGACCCCGAGATCCAAACCGCCGACGGCACCGAACTGGTTGTCGACGAACTCGACAACGGCACGGAGTACTCCCTGCGCGTGCGCGCCCTGAACGTGGCGGGCGCCGGAGTCTGGGGTCCGATCGCCCTCGTCGTGCCGCGCACGGTAGCGGATGCCCCGGTCGAGATCTCCATCGTGCCGACCGACCGAGCGGCGACGCTCAGCTGGAACGACCCGGTCTCGACCGGCGGTGCCGCGCCGCAGAGCTATGACATCGAGTACCGCGTCGTCGGAGCCGACAAATGGATCACCGCGCCGCCCGCGACGTCATCGCCGACCACCGTGACCGGCCTTCGCAACGGCGTGGCGCACGAGTTTCGCGTGCGCGTCATCAACGTGGCAGGACCCGGCGAGTGGAGCGAGTCCGTCTCCACGACCCCGTTCGACTTCGCGCCGCGGTTCTCGCACGCCGACGGGCGACCGCTCGATGTCGGCTCCGTCTCCGTAGGCAGCGAGGTAACCGTCCAGGGCGCCGAGCTTCCCGCCGGGGCAACCGTGACGCTCGACCTGCACTCGGCGCCGGTGCGGCTCGGCACGACGACGGTTGCGGCTGACGGCACCTTCGAGTTGACGGTCACGATCCCCGACGGCACAGCGCTCGGCGGGCACGAGCTCGTCGCCGTTCTGACGGGTACGGGCGCCGAGCCGGCGACCGCATCCGTCTCGTTCACCGTCGCCGCGGCAGCCCACCCGGCCGGGCTGGCGTCGACCGGATCGAACCTGCTGTGGCCGGCGACGGCCGGCGGGCTGCTCGCCGCCCTGCTCGGCGCGCTGCTGCTCGCCCGCATCGGGCGCCACGACAGGCTCGCCGCGCACCGGTTCGGGCGCGCCGCCTCGAAAAGCTGACCCGGGGTCGGCATCCGGCCCCCGCGCTGCCGTTCAGGCGCGACCTGGATGCCGACCGCCCCTGGCCTCGATCGTCTCGACGATCACGGCCAGCACCCGCCGCATGTACCGGGCCCAGAACAGGCGCACGATGGCGCGCACGACGAAGGCCCGGCCGGGCAGCGGAAAGAAGACGTAGCTCCAGCGGATCTCCGTTCCGGATCCCGCCGGGGTGAAGGTCCACTCCGCGCGAGCGCCGCTCACGAGCCTGCCCAGGATCCTCTGAAAATCGCTGAGGTCGTAGGCGAAGAGCTCGGCCGACGCGTCGGTGATCGTCTCGACCACGCTGCCTCCGTCGGAGAGTCGAAGGGTGCGGGTGTAGCCCACGGTGTCCCACGTCTCGGGCTGGCCGACAACCTCGATCACGGCGGGAAGCGGGCCGAAGGCCGGATAGAACTGCACCGGCGAGGTCTGGAGCGCAATTCTCCAGCTTCGCTCGAGCTCTGCACCGGCGACGAGCTGGGTGCTGGATCCGATCACGGGCGACGACATCACAGAGTCCTTCCGCCCACCGACTGGGTCTCACGCACCACGTGCTGCACGACGTCGTCGAGACTGCCGGTTCGAGTGAACACGTGGCGTTGGCGATTCGAGGAGTTTCCGCGCGCGAGCAGGTTCTCGGCCAATTCGTGCACCTCGGGCCAGTCGCCGAATTCTTCGAGAACGGGCCGAAGGTTCGTGACCAGACCCCGTACGGCGTCGGCGGCGGTGATCGGTTGCGGATGCGCACCAGGGCCCACGAGGTCGGCCGAGAGACCGGTTCGCGCGGCCTGCCAGAGCGCCGCGCGCTGCACCGGTGCTCGGCGCACCTGCAGCGCGACCCCGTTCTCGATGTCGATCTCCGCCGATCGCACCGCTGCCCGGAACAGTCCGGCGATAAGCACCGCGTCGTCGACCAGCGGAAGCGCGTCGCACACGCGCAGCTCGAGCGTGGGGGCATGCGACGACGGACGGATGTCGAAGTACGCCATGCCGTCGTCGGCGATCACACCCGAGCCGATGAGATCGGCGAGAAGTTCGTCGTACTCGGCGGCCGACGCGAGCGGTCCCGTGGCTCCGGCGCTGGGCCAGCGCTGCCACACCAGGCTTCTTACGCTCGCGTAGCCGGTGTCGTGGCCGTTCCAGAACGGAGAGCTGGCCGAGAGCGCCAGGAGAACGGGCAGGTGCTCGGCAACACGCTGGGCGAGCTGGATGGCGAGATCGCGGTCGGAGACTCCGACGTGCACTTGGAATCCGCAGATCAGCTGCTCGTCGACCAGCAGCCGATACTTCTCCTGCATCGCGCCGAAACGGTGAGACGGGGTGAGTTCGAAGTCGGAGATCTCGGAGTGGGGTGCGGTGCCGACCGACGCGATGCCGACGCCGAGGGGACCGGCGACATCCATCACGCCCGAGCGCAACCGCTCGAGCTCGGCGCGCAACCCGCCCAGCGTCTGCACGACCTCGGTGTTCGTCTCGATGGTGGTGCGCTGCAGTTCGGCGCCGTAGCCCTCGCTCGGCAGCATCGTGAGCAGCTGTGGCGCGGAGGCCGACAATCGCCACGAGTCGAGGTCGATGAGGTGAAGCTCTTCTTCTGCGCCCAGCGTCAGTTCCGCGCTCATGACCACAACCTAGCGCCGTTGCCTGCGCAAAGCGACCAGAAACAGAGCACTCGAGGTCGGCTCGACACGCGGCTCGGAGCTTAGAAGAGGTCGGGCGACGGCGTCGACGTGTGCTGCACCGAGACGTCGGCGTGGCGGTCGAAGCGGTAGCCCGCGCCGCGAACCGTGCGCACGATGTCTTCGTAATCGCCCAGCTTGGCGCGCAGGCGACGCACGTGCACGTCGATGGTGCGCTCGTTCGGAATGTCGCTGTCGTCGGCCGACCAGAGCGAGGCGATGAGTTCGGGGCGATCAATGGTCTTGCCTTCGCGAAGCACCAGGTACTGCAGCAGCTCGAACTCCTTGTACGTCAGATTGGCCGCGTCGTTGTCGAGCAGCACGCGCTTGCGTGAGAGGTCGATGACCACGCCATCGCGAACACGGTCTTCGTCTTCGGGAGCGTGGCGGTGCTTGGCGAGCGCGGCAGGGTCTTGCAGTGCGAGGCGAACCACGTCGACGTCGCGACCACCGGCACCGCGGGGAGCCAAGGCGACGGCGGCGTAGGTCTCAGACGAGGGCGAGAGCCGGGCGGCGAGCGCCCGCAGCTGGGCGACGATCTCCGAGAGGTCGGTGCCGTCGGCCGCGGCCTTGTCTTCGTCGATTCCGACGTAGAGCACGAATCCGCGGGCTTCGGTGCCCGTCGGCACGGCGCGCAGGTGGGCCGACGCCGACTCCGACTCCGACGTGAGCTGTTCGGGGCGGCTGATCGAGGCGACGGGGGCGGTGGGGCGGGTGTCGAGGTGTGCAAGAGACATGGGACAAGTCCTTCGATGATGTGCCCGGTGGGCCCCGGCCGGATGCGGCGACGAAGCGGATGCCCGTGGGCGGGCTGTGCGAATGGTGCGGCGGGAGCCGGTGACCGCAGACGGTTCTCGATCAGAACCGGGCGGAAGGTCTCAGAGATCTCTGCGTGAGAAGAAAGACGCAGACTTCGAAACCCAGCGAGCCTGAATCGTCAGGCGCAGTGTCTGGTCAAGCACACATTCGGCAACACATGACAGCGCTGCTGGGCATCATCATGCCAGCAGTCCCCAGTGCCTCAAAGGAGGTAAGGGCGTGCGCGTTGTCAGTCATGAACGAAAGCTAAGCGGAATATGACTCCGCGTGTCAAGCATTTTTTTGCAGCGGCGAGCAGATCGTTCCTGCCGCGACGGTTCAGACCAGGCCGTAGAGGCGGTCGCCGGCGTCTCCGAGGCCCGGAACGATGTAGCCCTTCTCGTTGAGTCGCTCGTCGACTGCTCCGAGCACGAGGTGCACCTCGCGGCCTTCGGTGGCCGTCTCGAGTGCGGCGACGCCCTCGGGGGCTGCGAGCAGGCAGATGGCCGTGACATCCACGGCGCCGCGGGCGAACAGGAAGTCGATCGCCGCGCCCAGCGATCCTCCTGTGGCCAGCATGGGGTCGAGCACGAAGCACTGCCGATCGCTCAGGTCGTCGGGCAGACGCTCGGCGTAGGTCGTGGGCTCGAGCGTCTCTTCATTGCGCACCATGCCGAGAAAGCCCACTTCGGCGCTCGGGATCAGCTTGACCATTCCCTCGAGCATGCCGAGCCCGGCGCGCAGGATGGGAACGATGAGGGGGCGCGGCTCCGAGATCGCGAGGCCCTTGGTCTCGGCGACCGGCGTCTGGATGGTGACGACCTCGGTGCGCACCTCGCGGGTGGCCTCGTAGGCCAGCAGGGTGACGAGCTCTTCGGTGAGTGCGCGGAACGTCGGTGCCGGCGTCGACCTGTCTCGCAGCACGGTGAGCTTGTGCGTGATGAGCGGGTGGTCGGCAACGTGTACTCGCATAGGCTCAATCTACTGGAGCGGAAGGAAACCGACGGAAATGTCCGAGCGACCGCGCCCCGCGCATCCGTGGCCCGAATCGTACGGCGAGCGCATGCGCGAGTTGCTCGCAGACGCCCGGCTCGCCGAGGCGTCGGGCGACGTTCCCGTGTCGGCGATGGTTCTGGATGCCGATGGCCGGGTTCTCGGCCGCGGCCGCAACGAGCGCGAGCTGCTGCACGACCCCACGGCGCACGCCGAGGTGCTGGCGCTGCGGCAGGCCGCCATCTCGACGGGGCAGTGGCGCCTCGACGGATGCACCCTCGTCGTCACCCTCGAACCGTGCGTGATGTGCGCCGGCGCGATCCTCGCCGCACGGGTGCCCGTGGTGGTGTTCGGTGCGTGGGACGAGAAGGCGGGCGCGGTGGGCTCCGTCTACGACGTGCTGCGCGACGTGCGCCTGAACCACCGGGTCGAGGTGTGGGCCGGAGTGGAGGCGGACGCGTGCGCCGCCGCCCTGACCGCCTTCTTCCGCGGCCGCCTCTAGGTCGAACGCGCCTCCGCCGGGCACGCGCGCGTTCGCCGGTGGAGCGTGTGCCCGTTAACCGCGCGCTCGGCAGCACTCGCGGCGGGGCGCCGCGGTCAGGCGGGCGTCGCCGCGTCGGCGACCGCGTCATTCACGCTCGGCCCGTACACGTCGGGCTCGAGGTAGATCACGCGGGCGATCGGCACGGCCTCGCGGATGCGCGCCTCGACGGTGTTGATGGCCAGGGCGACATCGGTGAGCGTCGTGACCGCGGGCAGCGTGATCTTCGCACCCACGAGCATCTCGTCGGGGCCGAGGTACATGGTCTTGAGGTGCACCAGGTGCTCGACCTCGGGGCTCGAGGTGATCGCATCCTCGATCTTCGCCAGGTCTTCGTCGGTGGCCCCCTCGCCCACCAGCAGGCTCTTCGTCTCGATGCCGAGGATGATGGCGACAACCACGAGCAGGGCACCGATGAAGATGGTGCCGATGCCGTCCCAGACACCGTTGCCCGTGAGCACCGTCAGGCCCACGCCGGCGAAAGCGAAGACCAGCCCCAACAGGGCTGCGGTGTCTTCGAGCAGCACGACCGGGAGCTCGGGTGCCTTCGCGCGGCGGATGAACTGCAGCCAGCTCTGCGTTCCACGCGTGTGGTTCGACTCGCCGATCGCCGTGCGCAGCGAGAAGCCCTCGAGCACGATAGCGATCGCGAGCACCAGCAGCGGCAGCCACCACAGTTCGAGCGGATGCGGATCGTTGACCTTCTCGATGCCCTCATACAGGGCGAAGACGCCGCCCACCGAGAACAGGATGATCGATACGACGAACGCGTAGACGTAGCGCTCGCGGCCGTAGCCGAACGGATGCGCCCGGTCGGCCTGCTTGCGCGACCTGCGGCCGCCGAGCAGCAGAAGCAGCTGATTGCCCGAGTCGGCCGCCGAGTGCACACTCTCGGCGAGCATCGACGACGACCCCGAGAACAGGAAGGCGATGAACTTGGTGAGGGCGATGCCGATGTTGGCCGCCAGCGCGGCGATGATCGCCTTGCTGCCTCCGGATGTGCTCATGGGTACGTCCTCTGCGCGCTGTGTCCCAACCGATGGCGGCGTGCCCGCCGAGTTCCAATCCTAGGATGGACGGGTGACCGACACCTCGCCCAGTCCACTGCCCTCCATCGCCATCCTCGGCGCCGGATCGATGGGACGCGCCATCCTCTCCGGCCTGCTCGCGCCCACGGTCGACGTGTCCGGCGGAATCCGGGTGACCAATCGCTCGGCCGCCCGCGCCGCCGAGTTCGACGACGTCGACGCGGTCACGGCTTGGGCGACCGACGACGATCCCGAGGCGAATCGCACGGCCGTGGCCGGAGCATCCATTGTTCTGATCGCGGTGAAGCCGCCCATGGTGCCGGCCCTGCTCGACGAGATCGCGGATGCGCTCGATGACGGCGCGATCGTCGTGAGCGTGGCGGCCGGCGTGACCGTCGCCACGTTCGAAGAGCGACTGCCCGAACATGTCGCCGTGCTGCGTTCGATGCCGAACACGCCCGCGATCGTCGGCAACGCCGTGACCGGGCTGTCGGCCGGTACTCGCTCGACGCCCGAGCAGCTCGCCCTGGTCACGCGGGTGTTCGAGACGGTCGGCGAGGTCGTGGTCGTCGCCGAAGAGAAACTGGATGCGTTGTCGACGATCTCGGGGTCGGGTCCGGCGTATGTGTTCTTTCTCATCGAGCAGCTCACCGCCGTGGCCGTGCAGAAGGGGTTCACTCCCGAGGAGGCGGCCGTACTCGTGAATGGGACGTTCCTCGGGTCGAGCCGGCTCCTCGCCGCCTCGGGCAGCACGCCGACCGAGCTGCGTCGGCAGGTGACGAGCCCCAACGGAACGACGGAGCGTGCTATCGCCGTGCTGCAGAACGGCGGAGTCGACGACCTCTTCGCCCGGGCGACGGATGCGGCGCTGGCCCGCGCCCGAGAACTCGCGGCCGGCTGAGCACCCCCTACCGCCGCCCAGCTTGCGGCGCTAGCGTTTCGAGCGTGAATCTTCTCTCCCTGTGGCCGATCAGTCTGATCGTGCAACGGCGCGAGGCTCAGGCCGCGCGCATCAACCTCACCCTTCCGGTGAACTCTGCGTTCTGGCGGGCCCGGCAGAAGAAGAAGGGCGAGCTGCTCTACGTGGTCGTCGGAGACTCTACGGCCCAGGGTATCGGCGCGTCCAAGCCGAACCGGGGCTATGTGCAGCTCGTGGCCGACCGCCTTGCCGCCGAGACCGGACGCTCGGTTCGAACCGTCAATCTGAGCGTCGCGGGGGCCAGGCTGCGAGACGCGCTCGCCATCCAGCTGCCGAAGCTTCAGGGCCTGACGCCCGACCTGCTCACGGTCTGCGTCGGTGCGAATGACGTGGCCTCGTTCACGAAGAAGCGCTTCACCGCCGAGATCGACGAGCTCTTCGCGCAGCTGCCCTCGACCGCGATCGTCGCCGACCTGCCGTGCTTCCACATTCCGCAGAGCGAGCGTATTGTCACGGTGGCGAACCGCATCCTGCGCGCCGCGGCTGCGCGGCACGGCCTCGGAGTCGTGCCGCTGCACGCCGTGACGAAGCGCCAGGGAATCGTGCGCGCCGTCTATCAGGCGGCCGGCGACCTCTTTCACCCGAACGACCGCGGCTACGTGGTGTGGGCATCCGCGTTTCTGCCGGCCGTGACAGCCCGGGCGTCGACGCTGCGCGCGGTCGCCGCGCGCGAGCAGCCGCTACTCGAGGGCGGAGAACTTCTCGATGTCGCTCGAGGTACCTGACACGATGATGATGTCGTGATCGGTGACGACCGTCTTCTCTGTGGCGTAGGTGAAGGGCTTTCCCGGGGATTTCACGCCGACGACGGTGATGTTGTGCCGGCTGCGCACGCCCGAATCGGTGAGGTTCTTTCCCCGGATCGGCTTGGGCGGATACATCTTGACGAGGGCGAAGTCGTCGTCGAATTCGATGAAGTCGAGCATGCGACCCGACACCAGGTGGGCCACCCGCTCGCCGGCCTCGGCCTCGGGATAGATCACGTGGTTGGCGCCGATGCGCTCGAGGATCTTGCCGTGCGACTTCGAGATGGCCTTGGCCCAGATCTGCGGAACCTTGAGGTCGACAAGGTTCGCCGTGATGAGCACGCTCGCCTCGATCGACGAGCCCACGGCGACGACGGCGATCGAGAATTCGGCGGCTCCGATCTGGCGCAGGGCATCGATGTTCTTGGCGTCGGCCTGAACCGTGTGGGTTATGCGCTCCGACCACTTCTGCACGAGGGCGTCGCTCATGTCGATGGCCAGCACCTCGCGGCCGAGACGGTCGAGCTGACCCGCCGTGGCGGCGCCGAAGCGGCCGAGGCCGATCACGAGTACGGGGGCGTCGTGCTTGATGCGATCAACCAACGATGGGCCTCTCTTCGGGTCGTTTGAACAGCTGCCGGCGCTGGCTCGCGGCCAGGGCGGCGGCGAGAGTCACTGTACCAACGCGGCCCATGAACATCGTCGCCGCCAGCACGTAGATTCCCGAGTCGGGCAGGGATGCCGTGAGCCCGGTCGACAGACCCGACGTGGCGAACGCCGAGATCACGTCGAAGAGCACGAAGTCGAGCGGCGCCTTGGTGATCTGCAGGATGACGATGGTCGACACTGCGACGGTCGTCGCGCCCCAGAGCACCACGCTCACGCCGAGTCGAAGCACGTCGCCCGGAATGCGCCGACCGAACGCCTCCATCGACGCGTTTCCCCGAGCCTCGGCGAAGGCGGCGAGGAACAGCACCGCGAGCGTGGTCACCTTGATGCCGCCGGCCGTGGAGGCGGAGCCGCCGCCGATGAACATCAGCATGTCGGTGACGAGCAGACTCGAGCCGTTGAGGTCGTCGATGGGAACCGTGGAGAAGCCGCCCGACCTCGTCATCACCGACAAAAACAGCGACTGGAAGATCGTGTCGCCCGCGTCCAGATCACCGTAGGTCTTGGGATTGTCGAACTCCAGAAGAATGTACAGAAGCGCCCCGGCGACGATGAGGATCAGCGAGGTCAGAAGCGTGAGCTTGACGTGCAGCGACCAGCGCTTGGGCTTCTTCACATTGCGGGAGAGCACGTAGATGATGGGAAAGCCGATGCTTCCCAGAAAGACGCCCAGCATCAGGATGCTGAGGAACCAGTAGTCGTTCTCGAACGGGGTGAGGCCTTCGGCGTTGGGCGAGAAACCGGTGTTCGTGAACGCCATGGCCGAGTAGTAGAAGCTGTCGGTGATGGCGGGTGCGAGCGCGACACCGTCGACGAGCATCCGGGGTATCAGGAGAACGGCGATGACGAACTGGATGACGAGGGAGCTCACCGCGACGGTGGCCAGCAGCCCGCCGATCTCGCCGAGCCGCACCGCCTGGCCCTCGGAGACCGCGCCGTGGTGCATCCGCATGGGGTTGGTGTCGCCGGCCGCCATCAGCCGACTCTTCAGACCGAGTTTGCGCGAGACGGCGAGGCCCAGGATCGACGCGAGGGTCAGAACCCCGAGGGCACCGATCTGCACGCCGATGTAGACGAAGATGTGGCCGACGACCGACCAGTGCGTGGCCATGTCGACGGTCGAGAGGCCCGTGACGCAGATGACGGAGACGGCCGTGAAGAGCGCGTCTGCGATCGGGGTGACCGCACCTTTAGACTGCGAGATGGGCAGGGAGAAGAGCACGGTGAAGATCAAGATCATGGCCGTGAAGATGAGGATCGCGAACCGGGAGGGCGACTGCTCCGAGAACTCGTCGATCATGTCGCGAATGCGGCCGATCGGCGTTCGTCTGGCGTAGACGGAGCGTCGCGTGGGTGCGGGTATGCGCATCGAGCGTCCTTCGTCGACGAGGCCGACAGGTGCTCGGTCGGCCGATTGAATTCCCGTCATGCTACTCCGCCAGAGGCAACGGAACGGCGCGCCAAGCCCAGCGGCTGAGGAGCAATCGCGCCCCGACGAACTACCCTGAGGCCATGGCCGACATATTCTCTGTGATCGCTGACCCCACGAGGCGGCGCCTGCTCGAGCTGCTGCTCGAGCGCTATGAGGCCGGCGACGCCGTCGAGGCGTCGACCCACGCAGGGGAGTCGAGCGTCTCGGAGCTCGTTCACGCGCTGAACCTGAGCCAGCCGACGGTGTCGAAGCATCTCAAAGTTCTGCGCGAGGCCGGGCTCGTCGCCGTGCGCGAAGAGGGGCAGCACCGCTATTACAAGCTCGACGCCTCGCCGCTCGAAGAGGTCGAAGACTGGGCCATCCCTTTTCTCTCGGCCGACTTCGACGGCTCGCTCGACGACGTCGAGTGGGTCGATCCGGCCGCGGGCGGCCAGGCTCCGGATGCCGCGGGCACGGCTTCGGAGTTCGCCCGCAACGTCGGACGCTCGGTCGCGACCTCGAGCCATCAGGCGCGAACCGTGGTCGGAGACCTGCAGGCCAACGCCACCAGGCTGGTGTCGCGACTGCGCAAGTAGCGCCCGTCGCGCGGTTGCCCCGCATCCGCTGCACCCCCTAGAGTTACGAATCATCACGGGGTCTCATTCGTCACTCCTGTGACTCTTTTCAATGCTCGATCAACAGGGAGACGCCATGGCCGGTTCAGACCTGCCCGACGTGCGTTTTCTCACGGTGGCCGAAGTAGCCGACATGATGCGCGTCTCGAAGATGACCGTCTATCGCATGGTGCACTCGGGCGAGATGCCGGCCATTCGCTTCGGTCGCAGCTTCCGCGTTCCCGAGACGGCGGTGGCCGAGGCCCTGACGCAGCACGCGGCAGACACGGCGTAGCCGCCGCGGCGCATTAGTCGATCGGCGGTTGGCCTTGTAGACTGCTCCGAGGCAAAATTCTCTTTCTGCTGCGACCTGCGCAGCGAAGCTCAAAATCGTGAGGTCCCTGTGGGTTCAGTAATCAAGAAGCGTCGCAAGCGTATGGCGAAGAAGAAGCACCGCAAGCTGCTTCGCAAGACACGTCACCAGCGCCGCAACAAGAAGTAGCACGCTCGGCAGCGCGAGTTCGCTGCCGCGGTAGCTCAAGCGCCAGGCCTGCGGTCTGGCGCTTTTGCTGTGCCCGCGCGCCTCAGCGGGCCCGCCGGGCCTCTCGACGCACGCGCTTGCGGGCCTCCTTGATGCTCGACGGGTTGAGCCGCATCACTGGCCAGTCGTGCTTCGTCGCGTGGGTCTGCAGTGCGTGGTCGGGGTTCACCACAACGGGATGCCCCACGAATGTGAGCAGCGGAATGTCGTTGCTCGAGTCGGAGTAGGCCCAGCACTCGGCGGGATCGGCGCCGAGTTCGTGGGTGAGTGCGATGGATGCGTCGGCCTTGTCTTGCGCGTGCATCACCGGACCCTCCAGCACTCCCGTGTACACGCCGTTCTGCGACTCGAATCGCGTGCCCAGCGCGCCCGTGAGGCCGAGTCGATGCGCGAACACGTCGGCGACCTCGCTGGCGGTGGCCGACACGATCCAGACCTGATGGCCCATCGCGAGGTGCTCTTTGGTGAGCGCGACGGTCTCGGGCCATAGCCTCTGGCTGATGCGGCGATCGAAGATGTCCTCGCTCAGCGAGCGGATCTCGGCCTGGGTCTTGCCCGCGATGAGCAGCAGGGCCTTTTCTTTGATGTCACTCAGGTGGCCCAGGTTCTCGCCGACCTTGATGAAGTGGCGCTGCTGCCAGAAGAAGCGCCAGATGTCTCGGGGCGACAGCATCCCGCGCCGCCAGGCACCGATCGCCACATGCCAGATGCTCGCGCCGCGAAGGAGCGTGTTGTCGACATCGAAGAAGGCGATGACGGGTCGGTCTTCTGCGGGCGACACGAGGTCGCCGTCGTTCGGGTGTTCGGTATTCGGCATGGGTTCTTACATGGTACCCACGCTGCCCCGGCGGCGGCCGGGGTTAGGGTGATCAGGTGCCCGCCATCCAGCTCACCCTGCTCTCGAAGCCGGGTTGTCATCTCTGCGATGACGCCCGCCAGGTGGTGACAGACGTTGTAGCGACGTTCACGCCTCGCGACGGTTCTTCGTCGATCGTGTTCGACGAGCAGTCGATTCTCGACGACCCCGCGCTCTTCGACGAATACGTCGAGGAGATTCCCGTGGTGCTGCTCAACGGGCGTGTGCACACGATCTGGCGCGTCGACCCCGTGCGCCTTCGCGCCGCTCTCAATTCCGAACTCGAGGAGTCCGCATGATCCGTCACGTCGTCGCATGGAAGCTCGCCGCAGAAGACGAGGAGGGAAAAGTCGCCGCGGCCGCCGCCATCCAGGCCGCACTCGCGCCGCTGCCCGGCATCATCCCCGAGATCAAGTCGTTCTCGATCGGACCCAATGTCGCCTACGTCGACACGAACTGGGACATCTGCCTGGTCGCCGATTACGACGACCTCGATGGGCTCGAGACCTACCAGGTGCACCCAGAGCACCTCGCGGCGGTCGAGATCATCGAGCCGCTCGTGTCGATGCGCGCGAATGTCGATTTCGAACTCTGATCCGGTGTCGGTGCTCGAGCGCATCGAGACGTCGAGGCTGATTCTGCGTCGATGGATGTCATCCGACCGCGAGCCGTTCGCGGCGATGAACACCGACCCCGAGGTGATGCGCTATTTTCCCTCGGTGCTCGACGCCACGACAAGCGACGGCCTCGCCGACCGCCTGGATGCCGGGTTCGACGTTGACGGGATTGTGCGTGGCCACGGGCGGTGGGCTCTCGAGCGTCGTGACACGGGCGAGTTCATCGGCTTCACCGGTCTTGGGCCGATGCCGCCGGATGTGCCCGGAGCTGGAGGCACGGAGATCGGCTGGCGGCTCGCCCGCGCGCACTGGCGGCAGGGCTTCGCCTGCGAGGCCGCAAGGGCTGCGCTGAACGCCGCCTTCGCGTCGACTTCGCTCGATGAGGTGAACTCCATCACGGCGGTGGTCAACGAGCCCTCTCGCGCGGTGATGCGCCGTCTCGACATGCGCCATGTCGATGACTTCGCGCATCCGGTTGTGCATGAGGGGTCATCGCTCAATCCGCACGTGCGCTATGTGCTCACCCGTCGCGAGTGGATGTTGTCGCGCGCCCAGAACTGACCGACTTGCGGAGTGGCCGTGCTTTGTCGACCGCGCCTTCAGCGGGCGGGAGCGCGTTCGGCGGAGGCGCGTGTGCCCGGCGAAGGCGCGCTCGGCAATCGAGCGCGGCGGGTCAGGATGCCTCTGGTCGCCGCGCTGCCTCGCGCTCGCGGATGAAGTCTGCCGCGGTCAGACCGTGCACCCGCTTGGAGTACATCGACGAGTTCAACCCGGTGACGAACTCGCCCGGGTCGGCGTTGAGGGCCGTCGCCAGGCGAACGAGCGTCTCGACGTTCGGATGAACCTGACCGCGCTCGATCTTGCCGACGCTGGTCCAGTGCATTTCAGACAGCGACGCGAGATCCTCGAGCGTGAGACCCAGCTTGAGTCGCTGGTCGCGCACGCGTTCGCCCAGAATGGCGGCGGCATCCGAGTGCGTTTTGGTCACGCGCCATGATGCCGCGCATGAGAGAAGCGAGACCAGAGCGTCGAAACCCAATGCTTTTGTGCCACATGCGGGAAGACTCGGTGACTTCCGCCGAGCGTCGGGTCAGCGGGTGGCGTACTCGCGCGTGGGCTGGCGACGATAACCGTCTGTGGCGACGGCGCGCACGGTGCCGACGATGCCGGCGACGGCGATGAGAGAGAAGACGGACGATACGACGATGGCGATGATCATGAGTTGTGAACCTTTCTTGTTATCAAGTCTCATCTGCTCAACACGGAAGCACAACTAACTCTTTCTTCTCGTGAAGAGAAGATTGACTACTCGATTGCGCGGCCCAGATGCACGCGAAACCGGCTATCAGCCTTTTCCCCGACCGCCCCTCCGTAAACTGGACACCGTGGTAGCCAGCCAGATCCATCTCGTGCGTCACGGCGAGGTATTCAACCCCCGACGCGTGCTCTACGGTCGACTCCCCGGGTTCGGGCTCTCCGACCTCGGCCACGAGATGGCGCGCACCGCCGCCGCCGAACTCGTCGAGCGTCGTCGCACCATCAGCGGCCTCTACGCCTCGCCCCTGCAGCGCACCCAGGAGTCCGCCCAGCCGATCTCCGAGGCCCTCGAGTTGCCCATCATCACCGATCCGCGCATCATCGAGCCCACCAACCGGTTCGAGGGTCTGAACATGCGCGGGCGCAGCTCCGCCCTGAAGAATCCGCGTACCTGGCCATGGCTGCGCAATCCCACGATTCCCAGCTGGGGCGAGCCGTACGCATCCATTCGCACCCGCATGCTCGCGGCGATGAGCGACGCCTATAACTCCGTCGAATCGGGCGACGTCGTTCTCGTGAGCCACCAGCTTCCCATCTGGACCACGCACCTCGCCGTCGCGGGCAAACCGCTCTTCCACGACCCGCGCCGCCGCCGCTGCGAGCTGTCGAGCATCACCAGCTTCGAGCGCATCGGCAACCGCTGGGTCGAGGCCGGCTACGTCGACCCCGCGGCCGAGCTGGCCGAGAACGCCACCGACGTGGGCGCCGTATGACGGGCATCCGGATGCGCCGCGCGGCCCGGGCGTGCCTGGCCGGCGTCGTCGTGGCCGGCACCCTGCTGCTCGCCGCATGTTCGAACGATCCGCTCGCCGACCAGTACCTCTCGGGCGATAGCAAGAACTACATCGCCGGCGATGGAACGGTCACCGAGATCGAGCCGGAGTCTCGGCAGGACGGGGTCGATTTCGCCGGCACCACGGCGGAGGGTGAGAGCGTGAGCCAGGCCGACTACACCGGCCAGGTCGTCGTTCTCAACTTCTGGTACGCCAGCTGCGCCCCGTGCCGGGTCGAGGCGCCCGCGTTGGCGAAGCTGAGCGAAAAGTACGACGGCGAGGGCGCGAGCTTCCTCGGAGTCAACGTGCGCGATCAGGCTCCGCAGGCCATCAGCTTCGAAGAGACCTACGGAATCGTCTACCCCTCTGTGATCGACACCGATGGCGCCCTGCAGTTGGCGTTCAGCGGAGACGTGTCGCCCAATGCCGTGCCCACCACCTTGGTGATCGACAAGCAGGGCCGGGTGGCCGCGCGCATCCTCGGCCAGGTGAGTGAGCCATCGATTCTCGACACTCTGATCCGCGACACCATCGCCGAGTCGAGCTAGCGCCGGTGAACAATCCTTTCGCGGAGGCAGTGCTCTCCGGGCAGCTGCTGCTCGCCCTGCCCATCGCACTGCTCGCCGGCCTCGTCTCGTTCGCATCGCCGTGCGTTCTGCCGCTCGTGCCCGGCTACCTCGGCTACATCGGCGGCTTCGCCTCGGCTCCGGATGCGACGGGTCGCCCGCGTGGCCGCGGCCGGCTCCTCCTCGGCGTGGCCCTGTTCGTGCTCGGATTCTCGCTCGTGTTCGTGGCCTACGGAGCGGCATTCGGCGCAGTCGGCGCCTGGCTCACGACCTGGCAAGACCTGATCACGCGCATCCTCGGCGTGATCGTGATCGCGCTGGGCCTCGTCTTCGTCGGCCAGTTCACGTTCATGCAGCGCACGTTCAAGCCGTCGTGGACCCCGGCAACCGGGCTCGCCGGCGCCCCCCTTCTCGGCCTGGTCTTCGGGCTCGGCTGGACGCCCTGCATCGGCCCGACCCTGTCTGCCATCGCCGCCCTCAGCCTCAACGGTGCGTCGCCGTGGCGCGGCGCGCTACTCGGCCTCGTCTATTGCATCGGCCTGGGAATACCGTTCTTTCTCGTGGCCCTGGGCTTCAATTGGGTCACCGGGTCGGTCGCATTCCTCAAGCGGCATATTCGCGCGGTCAACATCATCGGCGGGGCGCTGCTCATTGTTGTCGGCCTGCTCATGGTCTCAGGAATCTGGTCTCTCGTCATGAACAGACTGCAGGGGGTGATGTTCTCCTTTGTCTCGCCCGTCTGACCACTACGACTCGCCGAGCCCGGCGCCCGAGTCCACACGAGCCGACGGCTCGGCATCCATCACCCAGCCGAAACTCGGCGTCGTCGGATGGCTGCGCTGGTTCTGGCGGCAGCTGTCGAGCATGCGCACCGCGCTCTTTCTTTTGCTGCTGCTCGCGCTCGCCGCCGTGCCCGGCTCGCTCGTTCCGCAGCGCTCGAGTGATCCGAACGGCGTCACCCAGTACTTCGTCGACAACCCGACGCTCGCCCCGATCCTCGACAGCGTGCAGCTGTTCGCGGTGTACAGCTCGGTGTGGTTCTCGAGCATCTACCTGCTGTTGTTCATCTCTCTGGTGGGCTGCGTCATCCCGCGCACGAAGCACCATTTCGACGCCCTGCGCTCGGCTCCGCCGAAGACGCCGGCGCGGCTCGACCGGCTCGGCGGCTTCACGACGCGCCAGGCCGAGGGCGATTCGTCGGCGATTCTCGAGTCTGCGCGGTCGCTCCTCAAGAAGTCCGGCTACCGGGTGCGCATGTTCCAGGATGCGCGCTCCACGTCGGTGTCCGCCGAACGCGGCTATGCGCGAGAGACCGGCAACCTGGTGTTCCACATGGCGCTGGTCGGAATTCTGGTCACCGTCGGAATCGGAGGCGGCTTCGGCTACGCCGGGCAGCGTGTCGTCGTCGAGGGCCAGACCTTCGTGAACACCCTTCTGGCGTTCGACTCG
>NZ_CAXVWM010000152.1:0-9091 GCF_964263775.1 Agreia sp.
GCGCTCGACCAGATGCCTGACGACCGGGTTCGACAGCAGCGAGCGCCAGTTGCGATCGAGGTCCTTCCAGATCTGAAAGGTCGAGAAGCGCAGGATGGCGAGGCTCACCGACTCCTCGAGTCGGTAGGGCAGCTCGGCCTCGGCGAGCTGTCGACGGATGCCGGCGAACACGGCGTCGATCGCGAGGCCGCTGTCGTCGATGGCGGGTTCGCGCAGCTCACTGAGGTCGAGCCCTTGCGTGGTCTCGAACCACTGCAGCAGGCAGAGGTTCGGGGTCGCGAGGTCGTCGCCCTCGGCGGCCAGAAAGTAGGGGGTGAACGACAAGCCGCCGGTGAGCCGCACCGGCATCAGAAACAGGGGAGCGCGCGCCTCGCGCCCATCCGGCCGGGTGTGAACCAGAGTGCCGAGCGTGAGGTAGAGGTAGTTGCTGCCCGTCTCCTGCTCGAGTGACTCGGCCTCGCGCTTCAGGGCGCGAAGCTGCGTGCGGTGCTTCTCGTCGTCGAGCTGCGAGAAGAGCGTGCGCGAGGTGCGGAACACGGCGCTCAGCTCGTCGTGGGCGAGGGGCGTGTGCGAGTCGATGCCGTCGACCCGCTTGCGTCCGGATGCGTCGAGGCCGCTCGAGAGGCGCAGCTTGCGCCCCGCGTGCACCGCGTCGTCGATCGAGGGCAGCAGCCCGGGAGGAACCACGAGGTCGAGCACCTTCTGGGTGCGCGGAAGGTTGAGCAGCGGGTTGCGCAGGGTGAGGTCGAGCAGGTCGCGCTTCCAGTTGCGCACCCGGGCGGGGGAGTCGTCGGTGCGCTCGAGGCGGCTGAGCACGAGCGCGTCGACGGCGTCTTCCCTGGTGTCGGTGTCCTGTGGCGCGTCCTGCACCGGGGCATCCTGCGCTGAGCCTTCAGGGGGCACGTCGTCTTTGATCGGTCCTGCGTGCCGGGCGCGCCGAGCAGGCTCGCGGGTGTTCATGTCCATGGTGCTTCTCTCCCCTTGCTTCCAGTGTCGCCTCTGTGCGCTGCACGAGAGGCGTGCCGAGCCGTGCGGGATGAAACCGGCGGTCGCTTCGTGCATCGATGACGCGGTAGCCGCCGACGCAACTCAGGAAAATCCGGATGGTGACGGACGAACTTGCGCGGATCGACGAGTTTTTCCTGGGTTGGAGCGGGAGGGCTCCGTCGTCGCGCCGCTACTCGATCAGCGGCGCAGAGCCGCCTCGACCAGGTCGCGGGCCTCTGCGATAGTGAGGCCCAGCGAGCGGGTCTTCGTCGCGTACTCCGCGGCGGCGTTCTGGGCGGCGCGGTGCGCCGCGTCGCCCTGGGCCGAGACGAGGGTTCCGTTTCTGCCGTGGGTCTCCACGATTCCGTCGGCCTCGAGCTCCTTGTAGGCGCGGGCGACGGTGTTGGCCGCGAGGCCGAGCCGCTCGGCCAGGGCGCGCACCGGCGGCAGCCGGAAGCCGGCCGGCAAATCGCCCGAGGTGACTAGCTCGAGAACATGTGCCCGCAGCTGCTCGAACGGGGGCGTCGAGCCCGCGGCATCCACCGACCAGGCGCCGGGGAACCCCGGGTCGGCGCGGAGATCGGCGACGGTCGGGTTGTTCGATGGGGCGTGCACGGGCGAAACTCTGCCAGTGCTACCTGCGGATCAGGTTCGAGAGCACGATGGCGCTGCGCGTGTGGTCGACGTTGGGCGCGATGCGCACCTTCTCGAGGGCCAGTTCGAGGCTCGGGATGTCGCGCGAGCGCATGTGCACGATGGCGTCGGCGCTGCCCGTGACGGTTCCCGCATCGACCACCTCGGGCACAGACGAGAGGATGCGCTTGAGCTCGGCGGGCGCGACTGTTCCGCGGCAGAAGAGTTCGACGTAGGCCTCGGTGACCGTGCCGTCGAGGGTGGGGTCGAGTTGAATGGTGAACCCGCGGATGATGCCGCTGCCCACGAGCCTGTCGATGCGGCGCTTCACCGCTGAGGCTGAGAGGCCGATCACCTGCCCGATGTCTCCGTAGCCGGAGCGGGAATTCAGCTTGAGCAGGTCGAGAATCTTGTAATCCAGAGCGTCCATTCCCCGAGGATACGCGGAAATCTTGCAGCGCCGCGCGATCCACGCACGAGTTCACCGTTCAGTGACCGTCATGCGCGGATTGCCGCATGCAAGACTGGGCACAGGCGTGCCCGGCTGTGCAACAGGCCGTGGCCACTGGACTCAGTCCGCCTCCCGTGACAATCCTCGGAGGAACTCCCCATGACGTCCACTCTCGAAACCTCAGACCAGTCCGCGGCTCCTGCGCGCGTCGCGACGAAACGGCACTACCTCATGTGCCGCCCCGACCACTTCACGGTCGCCTACCGCATCAACCCCTGGATGGATCCGGCCGTTCCCACAGACACCTCGCTCGCCGTGGCTCAGTGGAACACCCTCTACGAGACCTACCTCTCGCTCGGCCACACCGTCGAACTGATCGACCAGATTGCCGGCCTGCCCGACATGGTCTACACGGCCAACGGCGGATTCGTCATCGACAACGTCGCCTATGGGGCCCTGTTCACGCATCCGGAACGCCAGCCCGAGGGGCCCGCGTTCATGGACTGGTTCCGCGAGCACGGCTACGAGGTCGCCGAGCCTGCCAACATCAATGAGGGCGAGGGCGATTTTCTGCTCGTCGGCGACGTGATTCTCGCGGGCACGGGATTCCGCAGCGCGTCGAACAGCCACGAGGAGATCGGAGCGCTCTACGGCCGCGAGGTCGTCACGCTGAACCTCGTCGACCCCCGGTTCTACCACCTCGACACCGCGATCTCGGTGCTCGATCCGCTGATGGGCGACGCTCACGCGAACATCGCCTACCTGCCCAGCGCGTTCGATACCGCAAGCCGCCTCGAACTCGAGAAACGCTTCCCCGACGCAATTCTCGTCAGCGAGGAAGACGGCGCGATCCTGGGTCTCAACTCGATCTCCGACGGCTACAACGTGGTCATCGCGAACCGCGCCACGGGCTTCGAGAAGCAGCTGCGCGAGCGTGGCTACAACCCCATCAAGGTCGACCTGTCCGAGCTGCTGCTCGGCGGCGGCGGCGTCAAGTGCTGCACGCTGGAACTCCGATGAGCGCCGTCCGACAGGCTCAGGGAACGGCATCCGAGTTGTCGGCCACGCAGGCGGCCGCCATCCGGCTCGTCGAAGAGCACGCCGCGCACAACTACCACCCCCTTCAGGTGGTCGTCGAATCGGGCGACGGCGCCTGGGTCACCGACATAGACGGGCGCCGCTACCTCGACTGCCTCGCCGCCTACTCGGCCGTCAACTTCGGGCACTCGAATCCGGTGCTGATCGACGCCGCCAAGGCGCAGCTCGACCGCATCACCCTCACGTCGCGGGCGTTCCACTCCGACCGCCTCGGACCGTTCGTGGCCGCGCTCGCGCAGCTCGCCGGCAAAGACATGGTGCTGCCCATGAACACGGGTGCCGAGGCCGTGGAGTCGGGCATCAAGGTGGCCCGCGCCTGGGGCTACCGGGTCAAGGGCGTCGCGCCCGAGCAGGCGAACATCGTCGTGATGGACGGAAACTTCCACGGCCGTACCATCTCGATAATCAGCTTCTCCGACGACGCGACCGCGCGCGACGGCTTCGGCCCGTTCACGCCCGGGTTCCGCAGCGTGCCCTACGGCGACGTGGATGCCGTGGCTAGCGCGATCGACGAGAACACGGTCGCCGTGCTGGTCGAGCCGATCCAGGGCGAAGCGGGCATCGTGGTGCCGCCCGCCTCGTACCTGCCCGCGCTGCGAGAACTGTGCACGGCGCAGAACGTGCTGATGATCGCCGACGAGATCCAGTCGGGACTCGGCCGCACCGGAGCCACGTTCGCGTGCGATCTCGTGGGCGTCGTTCCCGACCTCTACCTGCTGGGCAAGGCGCTCGGCGGCGGAATCGTTCCCGTCTCCGCCGTCGTCGGCAACGCCGACGTGCTCGGCGTGCTCAACCCCGGCGAGCACGGATCCACGTTCGGAGGCAACCCGCTGGCCGCCGCCGTGGGTCACGCTGTGGTCGACCTGCTCGCCACCGGCGAATACCAGGCCCGCGCATCCGAATTGGGAGCGCACCTGCACGCCCGCCTGCTGTCGCTCGTGGGACACGGCGTCGTCGAGGTTCGCGGAGCCGGCCTCTGGGCGGGCATCGACATCGACCCCGCGCTCGCGTCGGGCCGCGAGGTCTGCGAGGCGCTGCTCGCCCGCGGCATCCTGGCCAAAGACACGCATGGATCGACGATTCGCCTCGCGCCGCCGATCGTCATCACGCGCGACGACCTCGACTGGCTGGTCGACGAGCTCGCCGCCACGCTGGAGTCGTTCCGCCTGTAGTTTCTGGGCAGCGGCTGCCCGCGTCCGTGCCCGAACACCTCCATTGCGCGCTCCGCTCGGCGACGCAATGGAGGTAATAGGGCACAAACGTGGTGCGGCGGGCAGGATGGGGCCAGGCACGCTTCGAGCCTGGGCGTCCTCCGCCCGCCCCGGCTCACTCCCAGCCGGCGATGCGCTGCACGAACCACACCAGGCCGGCGATGGCGACGCCGGCACTCAGCGCGCCGGTGACCCACAGGGCGATCCGTGGTGCCCGCCGCCACAGCAGCATCAAGAGCGGAAAGACGACCAGGATGATGCCGATCTGCACGGCCTCGATGCCGACGTTGAAGACCAGCAGCGACCACAGCAGCGCCCACGACCACGGCTCGTCGATGCCGAGCGCCGACGCGAAGCCCATGCCGTGCACCAGGCCGAAGACGAACACGACGCCCAGTCGGATCCAGCCGCCGCGGTCGATTCCGAGCGGTCCGCTCCGCGGCGTCAGCTTGTCGGCGTCGGCGTCGTGGTCGTGCCTCGCGCGCCTCAACCGCAGCAGCGGCCACGCGGCCACGATCGAGATCGAGAGTGCGATGACCGGCTCGATGATCGCGGCCGGCAGAGTGAACACCTGCAGCGCCGCGAGGATGAAGGTGATGGAGTGCGCCACCGTGAAGGTGGTCGCCGCCAACACGATCTCGCGCAGCCGGCGCGAACCGGCGATCAGCGCCAGCAGAAACAGGATGTGATCGAGGCCGAAGAGCAGGTGCTCGGCACCGAGCACGAAGAACTCCCACAGACGCTCCCCGGCGCTCTGCCCGAGAGAGAACTCGGGGTTGGCGGCGTCGATCACGGCACTTCCTGAGCTGCCGTCGAGGTCGTAGGTCAGGATCGTCTCGGTGCCCAGCACATACTGCTCGTCGTCGGGGAAGAGCGCACTCGTGATCGCGAGTTCGCCGCCATCGCTCGCGCACTGGGCGTCGAGGGTCAGGATGGCGTAGGGCACGCCCTGCTGCTCGGTTATCCCGTACCCGTCGGGCTGAGCCAGTTCGCACTGCGCGCCGCCCGACGACACCGTGAATCGATCGGAGACATAGGCGAGCGTCGTGTCGGCGTAGGAGTCGAGCGTCGCGGCCTGCTCGTCGGCGTCCCCGTACTCCCATGCCTCCGTGCCCTCCTGGAATAGCGGGTCCACCTGTTCGGCGTCGGCCGCGGAGACGACCAACAGGTCGTATTCGAGCTGCAGCTCGACGTCGAGGTGGCCCGGTGCGGCGCCGTCTGCGATGTCGGCGTAGACCACCGACGACATGCCGTGTGCCGATGCCGATGTCGCGCCGAGACCGACGATGCTCAACGCCCCGGCGGCGAGGGCTGCGGCGCCGGCGAGGGCTGCGGCCCTGCCGCGGCGAGTACGGGCGGATGTCATGACGCTGCTCCTTACACAGGCGGTGCGACGGTCGTCCGGCGCGTCCAGAACTCTGTCGTCGGCGGGTGAACGGACAGCCAACGCAGCAAGAACTGCCGCCGTCATCGGGTGAAACCCGCGCGGTCGTTCACCCGGGAGTCACGTGCCGGTTACCTCGGTGACGCCGACGCGGTGTTCACTGCCGCGATGCCGACCAATCCACGTTTCGTTTCTGGCGCGAAAGCGCTTGCCCTGATCGTCGTGCTCGGGCTGGCCCTGACGGCCTGCGTCACCCAGCCCGACGTCGCCCAGCCCGACGACGCCCTGCCCGCGCCCGGGCGCACGATCGAGGCATCGGCATCCGCGGTGCAGGACCTGACCGAGTACCGGATCGCCGTGGTCGTGCCCGACGACTCGGGCGAATCGCAGACGCTGCTGGCAGCGACGCGGGAGTTCGCGGCGACGAGCGGAGCAGAGCTCGTGGAGTTCACCGCCGACGCGGCCGGCGCCGATCCCGTCGGAGCTGCGCTCGAAGAGGCGGTCGGCACGCACGCGGATGTGGTGGTCGGCCTGGGCGGGGGCGTCGTCGAGGTCTTCGACTTCGAGACGAGCAAGATCATCGACCAGCAGTTCTTGGTCGTCGGCGGGCAGCTGGCGGAGCCGACGGAGAATGTGACCGCCGTCATCTGGCCGGGCGCGACCTCACGAGAACCCGCCGACGAGGCGAGTGTGACCGTGCCGCGGGCCATCGACGCCCTCGGCGCCGGGATTGGAAGCATCCGCGGGGGCACGACCGGCATCGTGCTTCGCCTCGGCTGACGATGCAGGATGCGGCTTGTCACCGCCGACGCTTCATGTGCGAGACACGGCTCGTTTACCATCCGGTCTCGTCGCCGTCACGCACAGCCCCGACAGTTGCGACGTGCGCCAGAAAGGCGCCCGCTTCCCCATCCTCTTCCCTATTTCAAGATTGGCTTGTGACACCTTGCTGACCACTCACGCAACGCCGAACCCGTCGGCCGCGCCACGCACGAACAGGATCGGCAGACGCGGCGTCGCCGGTCTCCTTCTGCTCTCACTCACCGCCGCAACCGTCGCCCTGGCGAGCCCGCCCGCGGCCATCGCAGCACAGACCGTGAGCCCGTCGGCCGTGAGCATCGCCGCGGAGCCGCTTCGCGTGCAGGCCGAGGACTACACGAGCGACAACGGCAACGGCCTGAAGAAGGAGACCGGCAGCGACGCGACCGGCGCCCCGCTCGGCAACGTCGGCGGCACCTGGGATGGTGGCGAGCTCACCTACGACGGGGTCGACTTCGGCGCGGCCGCCCTCTCGGCCCTCACTGTTCGCTACGTCAACAACTCGGGCCGCGTCGGCGCGAATCCGTCGCTCGATTTCTATATCGACGACAAGACCGAAGCGAACAAGATCGCGACCGCGGCGCTCCCGGTCACCGGCAGCAACTGGCAGTCATTCACCACCACGACCGTGAAGCTAGCGACAGACGTCTCCGGCGCACACAAGCTGATCGTGGTCATGCACGTGACCGCCGACGCGGGCCACCCGTTCGCGGGCAACTTCGACTACTTCGAGTTCGCTGCCGCGGCTCTGCCCGAGCCGGCCAAGGCGACGATCTCGAACCTCGTGCTCGGCGTGGGCGCGACCGAGGCCGACCGCAATCTTGCCTGGTACTCCGATCTGGATGTTCCGCAGGTCGCGCAGTTCGCGAAGGCTTCCGAGGTCGTCGACGGCGTCTTCCCGGCGTCTGCCCGCACGACCCCGACGACGAAGGCCGGCGGCACCACCAGCGGTGAGTTCTTCCGCGACGCGGCCCTCGACGGGCTCGAGGAGAACACCGAGTACGCGTACCGCGTCGGCAGTGACGACACGGGCTGGTCAGACGTGTACACGTTCCGCACCCAGGCGTCCTCCGGCGACTTCTCGTTCCTCCTCTTCGGCGACCCGCAGCTCGGCGCCTCCGGCAACGAGGTCAGCGACGCGGCCGGCTGGAAAGACACGCTCGACGTCGCGACGAACAGCTACCCGAACGCCGAGCTGCTGTTCTCGGCGGGCGACCAGGTCGAGAAGGCGTCGAGCGAGTCGCAGTACGACCTCTTCCTGCAGTCCGACCTGCTGCGCGAGGTTCCCCTCGTCGCGACGAACGGCAACCACGACGTGTCATCGAAGGCCTACGAGCAGCACTTCAACCTGCCGAACGAAGACCTCACGGCCGGCGCCGGCACAGACGTCGCGTCTGGCGGCGACTACTGGTTCATCTACAAAGACGTCCTGTTCATGAACATCAACTCGAACAGTCGCGACTACAGCTCGCACTTCGCGTGGATGGATCAGGTGGTGGCCGAGCAGGGCCCCAAGGCGAAATGGAAGGCGCTCGCGTTCCACCACTCGATCTACTCGGTGGGAGTGCACCAGGACGACGGAGACATAGACGAGCGTCGCAAGACCATGCCGCAGAAGATCTCCGAACTCGGCATCGACCTGGTTCTCATGGGCCACGACCACAACTACGCCCGCACCTACCTCATCAAGAACGGCCAGAGGGCCGACGAGAAGGAGGCGCCCGCGGCGGTCAAGGTCGAGGCCAAGGAGGGCGAAGTCATGTACGTGACCGCGAACTCCTCGAGCGGCTCGAAGTACTACGACACCGAGAACCCCGGCGCGTGGTGGGCATCAGTCTGGAATCAGGAAAAGGTGCGCAACTACACCGTCCTCGAGGTCACAGACGACGAGATCGCGGTTCGCACGCTCCGCAGCCAGCAGAGCGGCAACGAAAAGCCGGTGAACAGCGTCGTCGACGAGGTCACGCTCACTAAAGATGCGGCTCCCGAGCTGACGGTTCCCGCCGACGGAGAGATCGCCCAGAACACCGACTTCGATCCGCTCGAGGGCGTCGCAGCGAGCGACAACGTCGACGGTGACCTCACCGCCGAGATCGAGGTCTCCGGGTCGGTCGACACGACGAAGCCGGGCGCGTACTCGCTGAGCTACTCGGTTCACGACGGCCGCGGCAACGTGACGACGGCAGAGCGTGCCGTCACGGTCGCGGTCGCGCCGGGTCCGGATGAGCCGGGCACCGAAGACCCCGGCACCGACGAGCCGGGCACGGATGCTCCGGGTGCGGGTGCGCCGGGCGCGGGCGCGGGTGCGGGAACTGCTGGGTCGGGTGCGTCTGACCCCTCCACCGCAGACCGTCTCGCCAAGACGGGCGCGGACGCGGCCGCACTGGGGAGCGTCGGTGTGCTCGCCGCACTGCTCCTCGCCATCGGCGCAGCGCTGCTGGTCACTCGCCGCAAGCGCGTCTCCGACCGCTAACGTTTGAGTTCGTCGGGGATCGGCCCAGCGCCGAT
>NZ_CAXVWM010000153.1:0-2867 GCF_964263775.1 Agreia sp.
GCTGACGGCCCCGCACGAGATCGTCACCGCCATCCTCGCGGTCAAGCAGTTCTTGACCTACGTCAACGGCGCGCCGTTCCAGCCCGCGATCGCGCTGGGGCTCGGCCTGCCCGACGAGTTCTTCGAGGGCATCGCCCGCACTCTGCAGTCGAAGCGCGATCTGCTGTCGGCCGGCCTTGTGAAGGCGGGCTTCGAGGTGTTCACCCCGCAGGCGGGGTACTTCGTCGTAGCCGATGCGGCGCCGCTCGGATTCTCGGACGCGGCCGCCCTCTGCCGCGAGCTGCCCGCACTCGCGGGAGTCGTCGGCATTCCGATCAGCGCCTTCTGCGGCGAGCAGCTGGCCGGCGAGTACTCGTCGCTCGTGCGCTTCGCGTACTGCAAGAAGGTCGACGTGCTCGAGCGGGCCGCAGCCCAGCTCGCGCGGGCCGGTCGCGACACCCGCTGATTCACCCCGCGGGCTTCTCGCCGCGAGCGAGCCTGTCCACTAGGCGCGCTATCGCCCGGGCTCGACCGACGTCGGTCTTCAGCGCGTGAATGCGGTAGTACACGGCGAATCTGTTCTGCGCATTGAGGGTCGCGTAGAACTCTTTCGCAGCGGGGTCGTCTTCGAGGGCGCTCAGAAAATCCGGATGCGGCTGCGCGTCCGTCGACGCGGCATAAGCCCTGTTCCACCGGCCATCGGCGCGCGCCCGCTCGACCTCTGCCCGTCCGCGAGGCGCCATCCGCCCTTCGGCGATCATCGCCTCAGCAGCCAGGCGGTTGCGCATCGACCACGGGCTCGCGGATCGGCGCGGCGTGAATCCGCGGAACGAGGTGTACTCGTCACGGCTGCGTGACTGGCCGTCGATCCACCCGAACTCGAGAGCAACATCGAGCGCCTCGGCGTAGCTGACCGTTGCGAAGGGAGAACCCTTCTTGGCGACGATCAACCAGATGCCGGCCTCGAGATCCTGATTTTCCCGCATCCAGTCGCGAAACGCGTCGCGCGTCGAGAATTGGATGCTCTCCCGCTCGGCGGCCACGCGTGCCCCTCCTACAACTCTCGGACGCCGAAGCGCCGCAGACTGAGTGCCGGATTGATGAAGCGCACGTTCTCGACTCGAGCGCGGTCGACGAACGCCACCGCGACATCCTCATTCTCGGCCAGCGACGCGATGGTGACACCCATGGGATCGACGACGAGACTGGCCCCGACCCCGATCGGCGGCGTGTGATCGGCCGCCGCGACGTAGATCGTGTTCTCGAGCGCCCGCGCCGTGACGAGCGTGCGCCAATGGTGCTCTTTCAACACGCCCCTGACCCATTCGGCCGGCACGAGCGCGAGGTCTACGCCGGCGTCGACCAGACGCCTCGTCACCTCGGGAAAGCGGATGTCGTAACAGGTCTGCAACCCGACCGTGAAGTCGCCGACCGCGAAGGTCTCGGGAGCCTCGATGATGCCCGGTTCGACGAACTCGCTCTCGTGCGAGCCGAACGCGTCGTAGAGGTGAAGCTTGCGATACGAGGCCACGAGCTCGCCCGAGGGCGCGACGGCGACGACAGAATTCGAGAAGCGCTCGCCCCCCGCCGTCGTCTCGATCATTCCGGCGACGATGTGCATCTCGAGGCGTGCGGCCAACGCGGACAGCATGGTGACGAAATCGCCGTCGAGACGCTCGGCGTTCTCGAGAAACCCTTCGCCGAACGGATCGGCGAAGAACGACGAGTACTCGGGAAAGACGACAAGGGATGCGCCGCGCGACGCCGCGCGCTCGCACAGCCTGGTGATCACGGCGAGATTCGCGGCCTTGTCGGTGCCGGGGGCGAACTGCGCGATGCCGACCCCCAGTGCGCCGCCGACGCTGAGTTCTGAGGCCGGGAGCGACGAGCGGGTCATGTTCTGGAGTTTAGTTCCATCGCGTGGCTTAGCCTGTTCGTAGGCGCCGCACCGCCGCGCCGCCGTCGCCGTCGTCGAAAGGACATCGCGCCCCGTGAAGCTCCACTCCGTTCGCGTCCACCCCAGTTCTGAGTCGCTCGAGCGAGCCGACCAGCTTGCGCACGTGATTGCCGAGGTCGCCGCAGACCCTGTGGCCGTCGATCCGGAAGTCACCGAGATGATCATCAACCGGGTCATCGACAACGCCGCGGTCGCCGCCGCGTCGCTGACGCGCCGGCCCGTCGTCTCGGCGCGCTCGCAGGCGGAGCGGCATCCCTATCTGCCCGGCTCGACGGTGTTCGGCCTGGCGTCGGATGCGCGCTTCTCGCCCGAGTGGGTGGCCTGGGCCAACGGCGTCGCGGTTCGCGAACTCGATTTTCACGACACGTTCCTCGCGGCGGAGTATTCGCATCCCGGCGACAACATTCCGCCGATTCTGGCCGTGGCGCAGCATGCGGGCCGCACCGGTGCCGAACTGGTCCGCGGCATCGCCACCGGCTATGAGATCCAGGTAGATCTCGTGCGCGCCATCAGCCTTCACGCGCACAAGATCGACCATGTCGCACACCTCGGCCCCTCGGCGGCGGCGGGCGTCGGCACCCTGCTGGGCCTCGATGTCGAGACGATCTTCCAGGCGGTCGGCCAGGCACTGCACACCACCACCGCGACGAGGCAGTCCCGCAAGGGCGAGATCTCGTCGTGGAAGGCGCACGCCCCCGCGTTCGCCGGCAAGATGGCTGTCGAGGCCGTCGACCGGGCCATGCGAGGCGAGACCAGCCCGACGCCGATCTACGAGGGCGAAGACGGCGTGATCGCCTGGCTGCTCGACGGGCCCGATGCCGCCTACGAGGTTCCCCTTCCCGTAGCCGGCGAATCGAAGCGCGGCATCCTCGACACCTATACGAAAGAGCATTCGGCCGAGTATCAGGCCCAGGCCTGGATCGACCTCGCC
>NZ_CAXVWM010000154.1:0-25868 GCF_964263775.1 Agreia sp.
CCCGCGAGCGTCACGGCGTCTGCAACATCGGCATCGTCGAGCCGGGCCGGATCTTCTGTGTAAAGGTCGACCGCGCCGATTCCGAGCGACCCCACCGCGAGCGGAAAGGCGAAGATTCCTGCAACGCGCTCGTCGCTCAGAGCCCGCACGAGCGACGGCCACGCATCCGACGGACGTGTGGCTCTGATGTCTTCGGTGAGGATGGGACGTCTCGTCGAGAGTGCCTGCCAGCAGGGCCCCTCGCCCAGATCGAACTGCAATTCGTCGAGCCGCGTCGCACGCCGGTCGCTCGCGCAGATCGTTCCGGGCCCCGCAATGCCCCCGAGAACCGAGATCGAGACACCGGTGACGGGAAGGACCGACAGAAAAGGAGCGCAGAGACTGTCGCGTCGATCGTGAGACGACGAAAGGGCGCGCACCGCCTGATCGAATCGCGTCCGATCGGTCACAACCGCGTCACCTTTTCGATATCGGTCGAGCGTGAAGACGCACGACGCGCCCTGCCCGGCCCCAGACTACCCATCGGTCACAGGTTGATCATGTGACCCTTGAGTCCGTGGAAGGCTTCCTGTAGGGCCTCGCTCAGCGTCGGATGGGTGTGCACGTTGCGCGCAAGCTCGGTGGCGGTCAGATCCCACATCTGGGCGAGGGTCAATTCGGGCAGCAGCTCCGAGACGTCGTGGCCCACCATGTGGCCGCCCAGCAGCTCGCCGTACTTCGCGTCGGCAACGAGCTTCACGAATCCGGCGGGCTCGCCGAGGCCGTGGGCCTTGCCATTGGCGGTCATCGGGAACGTCGAGACAAGCACGTCGTGGCCCTCGTCGCGTGCCTGCTGCTCGGTGAGTCCGAAGCTGGCGACCTGCGGCTGGCAGAACGTGGCCCGCGGCATGTTGCGGTAGTCGCCGAGAGCCTGCGTCTCGGCTCCGGCCATGGTTTCGGCGGCGACCACGCCTTGGGCCTCGGCCACGTGGGCGAGCTGCAGCTTGGCCGTGACGTCGCCGATCGCGTAGATGTTCGAGACGTTCGTGCGCATGTGGTCGTCGATGGCGATGGCGCCGCGCTCGGTGAGTTGCACGCCGGTCTTGTCGAGCCCGAAGCCGTCCACGCGCGGGGCGAATCCGATCGACATCATGACCTTGTCGACCTCCATAGACCCCTGCGTGCCGTCTTTCGCGGTATACGAGACGGCGACCGAGGAACCATTGTCGACGATGCTCTCGACCTTGGTCGACGTGAGAAGGGTGACGCCGAGCTTCTTGTACTGCTTGGCGATCTCTTTCGACACGTCGGCGTCTTCGTTCGGAAGGGCGCGGTCGAGGAACTCGATGATCGTGATCTCGACGCCGTAGTTGCGGAGGATGTAGGCGAATTCCATGCCGATGGCGCCGGCGCCGACGATGACCATCGATTTGGGCAGCTCGCGGGTGAGGATCTGGCTCTCGTAGGTGACGACGTTGTCGCTGAGGGTGACGCCGGGAAGCAGACGCACGAACGAACCGGTGGCGATGATGGCGTTGTCGAATGTCAGCTGTTCGGCCGTTCCGTCGGACTTCGACACCGTGAGGGAGTGGCTGTCGTCGAAGGACCCGCGACCGTCGTACTCGGTGATCTTGTTCTTCTTCATCAAGAAATGCACGCCCTTGACTCGCCCGTCGGCCACCTTGCGGCTGCGATCGAAGGCGACGCCGAAGTCGAAAGTGGCATCTCCCGAGATTCCGAACTCCTGCGCCTGGGTCGCGAAGATGTTCGCCAGCTCGGCATTGCGGAGCAGGGCCTTCGAGGGAATGCAGCCCACGTTGAGGCAGACACCGCCCCAGTACTTCTCTTCGACGACGGCGACGCTGAGCCCGAGCTGCGCGGCACGGATGGCAGCGACGTAGCCACCGGGCCCGGCCCCCAGAACGACGAGATTGTAGTGAGCGCTCATGATGTTTTAGGACTTCCTTCGGTTTGCACGAGGTCTTTCTCGTTCAACTCTATTCGCACTGGCGAGGAAGTCGGTTGCTCAGCCATCGATGCGCGAATGCGACCCCAGCCTGTGCCAGGTGCGGTTGTGGTAGACGAGCGGCTCGGCCGAATCGACCTCGTCAAAGATGCCCGCCTGCAGTGCGTGGACGGCTATGACCGTCGAGCCACCGGCATCCATGCGTTCGATGACCCGGCCACGGATCCACGACTGGGCCGCCGGAAAGTAGGGCTCCCCCGTGATCAGCCGATCCCAGATCGTGGTGTCGGCGAATCGGTCGATGCCGCTCGTGGCGCAGAGCCTTGCGAGGTCGAGCTGCTCCGATCCCAGCAGGTGCACGACGACCGTGTCGGCCGCGCGGATCGTCGGCGCGCTCGAAGATTGGCCCGAAACCGAGAAGACGAGCAGGGGCGGCTCGGCGCTGACCGAGAAGACCGATGTGGCCGTCAGCCCCACCGGGCCGTCGCCCGCATCCGCGGTGATCACGGCCACGCCGGCCGGATGATTGCGGAACACGGCCTTGAACGAATCGGCATCGAGGCCCGCATGCTCGAAAATGGCGTCGACCGAGCCGACGTGCTGGGCGTCGCGAGCAGAGGGGTGCAGTGTCATAGGCCCAAGCCTTTACCCCGGGCGGGTGCGCGGGAAAGTTGTGTGACTCTCTGTGACGAGAACGCCGACTCAGGAGCTTCGGAGGTGCGGCTGCGTATCCTCGATACGTTATGCCTGAATCCTCGTCACGTCTCCTGTCGACGACGAAGCCCTGGTTGAAGCTTGTGGGAGCCAGCGTCATCGCCGGCGTCCTCGTCACCGCCCTCGCCGTTCCCGCCGTCTCGCTCACGAGCGCCACGGTCTCTCGCTCGGTCGGCCTGTTCGAGGATCTGCCGTCGACGCTGAACATCGGCGACCTCTCGCAGAAGTCCGAGATCTACTCGACCAACACCGATGGATCGAACACCCTTCTCGCGACAGTCTTCGATCAGAACCGGCAGGAGGTCGGCTGGGATGAGATCGCCCCGTCGGTCAAAGACGCTGTCGTCTCGACCGAGGATCCCCGGTTCTATGAACACAACGGCGTCGATCTCACCTCGACGCTTCGTGCCGCGCTCGGAAATCTCACCTCGGGCGGCGTCGAGAGCGGCGCATCGACGATCACCATGCAGTATGTGAAGAACATCCTCGTGCAGCGAGCCGAAGCTCTCGACAACGAGGCCGACCGTGAGAAAGCCTACGCCGAGGCGACAGACACGTCGCTCGACCGCAAGCTCACCGAGATGCGGCTCGCCATCGGCCTCGAGAAGAAGTACGACAAAGACCAGATTCTGCTCGGCTATCTGAACATCGCGAATTTCGGCGGTTCGGTCTACGGCATCGAGGCCGCGGCCAACTACTACTACGGCACGACGGCGGCGCAGCTCACGATCGCCCAGGCCGCAAGCCTGATCGCGACCGTCAACGAGCCGAATGGGCTTCGCATCGACGACCCCGGGAACATCGAGGCCAATCAGGCGCGTCGCGACGTCGACGTGCTCGCGTCGATGCTCAAGCAGCACACGATCACTCAGGGCCAGTACGACGAGGCGATCGCGACGCCGGTGGCCCCCGCGATCACCGAGCCGTCGACCGGCTGCCAGACCGCCGCTGCCGGCGCCGCCTACTTCTGCGACTACGTGACCTGGATCGTGAAGAACGATCCGACGTTCGGAGCCACGGCCGACGAACGCTGGTCCACTTTCAAGACCGGCGGATTCCAGATCTTCACGACACTCAACTCCGACCTGCAGGCCAATGCGAACGAGACGATGACGGAGTACATCCCGTCGTCGAGCGACGAACTCGATCTCGGGGCGACCATCGTCACGGTCGAACCCGGAACAGGCCGCATTCTCGCGATGGCCCAGAACACGACCTTTGTCGCGGGAGAATCCACCGACCCGGGCAGCACGTCGCTCAATTACAACACCGACCAGGGCTACGGCGGTTCGTCGGGTTTTCAGGTGGGCTCGACCTACAAGGTCTTCACGCTCGCCGAATGGCTCAAACAGGGCAATACCCTGAGCGAGCGGATCAACGGCAATCCGCAGACCTTCGATCGGGCCGATTTCACGAATTCGTGCATCGACGTCAACGGCGAGCCCTACGCGCCGAAGAACGACGGCGGATCGCGGCCCGGAACGGTGAGCATCCAGTACGCCCTCACCAACTCGGTGAACAACGCCTTCATCGCCATGGCCGAAGAATTGGATCTCTGCCAGATTCGCGACACGGCCCAGTCGCTGGGCGTGCACCGCGCAGACGGCGGCGAGCTCGGCTCGAACCTCGCCGACATCCTGGGCACGCAGACGATCGCGCCGTTGACGATGGCTGCCGCCTACGCCGGCATCGCCGCGAACGGCGTCTACTGCAGGCCGATAGCCATCGACCGAATCGTGGATGCGTCGGGCGCGGACGTGCAGCCACCCCAGGCGGACTGCGCCCAGGCACTCGATCCGAGGGTCGCATCCACCCTCGCGTACGCGATGAAGGGCCCGATCCAGAACGGAACGGCGACCGCGTCGAATCCCTACGACGACATCGAGCACATCGGCAAGACGGGTACGACAGACAACGAGAAAGACACCTGGATGATCGGGGCCAGCACGAGGGCAGCCACGGCCGTCTGGGTCGGCAACGTCACGGGCGACGTTTCGATGACCGATGTCGAGACGAACGGCTATTCGGGCTACAGCGTGCGTCATCGTATGTGGAAGTCGGTGATGACGGCGAACGACGAAGTGCTGCCCGAGGCCGCCGACTTCGCAGACCCCGATGACGACCTGCTCTATGGATCGGGATCGACCTCGCGCGCCGACGAGACAGAGGATGCCCCCACGACTACGGCGCCGACTCCCACGACGCAGCCGACCGCGCCTGGAATCGCGCCGACTCCCGGAGCGAGCGTCGGCCCGCTTCCCCAGGACGACGACAGCACCGGCCGAGGCGACGAAGAAGAAGAAGAGGAAGCACAAGACGACGGCAACTAGCCGGATCGGCAGTCGGAATCGGCAGAGGGGTGCTACGGCACATTCGCTTCTTGCGTCGATACCCGAACGGCGGTAACGTACAACCAAATGGTTGTACATGAACTGACGGAAACCGAGATCGATCGCATCTTCCAGGCCCTGGCGGATGCGACCAGGCGCGACATCGTGAGCCGAGTGCTCGATGCCGGGCGCTCGGTCACCGCCCTCGCCGAGCAGTACGACATGAGTTTCGCCGCCGTGCAGAAACATGTCCAGGTGCTCGAGCGCGCGCTCCTCGTGACGAAAGAGCGTCGCGGACGGGAACAGCTCGTGCACAGCCGGATCGACACGATCGGCCGCGCGGCGACACTGCTGCAGGCCTACGAAGAAATCTGGGCGCAGCGCGCCCTCCGCATCGACGACATCCTCGCCGAAGACCCCTGAAGGAGCAGTCATGACCGTACTCACAGTCACCAAGGACACCGACGCACTCACCCTCACCTTTATCGCGGAGTTCGCGGCCGACGTCGATCGGGTGTGGCAGGTCTGGGAAGACCCGCGACAGCTCGAACGCTGGTGGGGGCCGCCCACCTGGCCCGCGACCTTCACGTCGCACGAGCTCTCGGTCGGCTCCCGCTCGTCGTACTTCATGACCGGGCCCGACGGCACCAAGGCCGGCGGCTGGTGGCTCGTCACCACGGTCGACGCCCCTGCTCGCCTGGAGTTCGACGACGGCTTCGCAGACGCCGACGGCAATGCCGACGACTCGATCGAACCCGTGCACGCCATCGTCACCCTCGAATCGATCGACGGCGGAACGCGCATGACCACACTGAGCCAGTTCGTGAGTCTCGACCAGCTCGAGAAACTGGTCGAGATGGGCATGCAGGAGGGCATGACGCTCGCGATGGGGCAGATCGACGACGTGCTGGCCGCCTGATCGCCAGCCGGCCCGCGCGGGGCGCCCGCGGCTCACGAAGTCAGCTGAGGCTCGCCCCGCGCGTCCGGCACGGCCACCTTGTGGTCGAGGACCTGGCCGGATGCGCGGGTCGCCGCAATCGGGCACGAGCCGCGCCGCCGCCACGTTGCACGGCATGCGCCGCTGGTTCGCGTGTCAACCATCATCCAGCGCGGCTATCGCGTAGCGGTCTAGGGCCGTCAGTTCTGGGGGGTGTGTTCACTCAGCTTCCCAGCGTTATGGTCTTGGGAGGGACGATTGCCGCAATCGGGCGAGCGTTCCGCACCATCCTGCTGCCCGACGCCGCGCCGCGAGACGATCATCCTGCCCTTCTTCCCGCTCAGAAAGCACCTCGAGACTCAATGGCATCGCTTCTCTACCGCCTCGGTATCTTCTCTGCCCGCCGCGCCTGGCTCGTCATCGTCGCCTGGATCGTGATCCTCGGCCTTGCCGGTGGAGCGTTCGCGCTGTTCGGCGGAACGCTCACCTCTGCGGTCAGTATTCCCGGAACCGCGACCCAGAAGGTCAGCGACGAGCTGGCCGAGAAGTTTCCGTCGGCAAGCGGCGGGCGCGGAACGGTGGTCTTCACGACGACCGACGACACCGAATTCACCGATGCGCAGAAGACCGCCATCGCCGACCTCCTTACCAAGGCTGAGGGTCTCGACGATGTGAAGGCCACGACCAACCCTTTCGACACGCAGGCCCAGATCGACGAGGGCGCCCAGAAGGTAGCCGACGGACGCCAGCAGATCGCCGACGGCACAACGAAACTCGACGACGGCCAGGCCCTGCTCGACAGTGCCAAGAGCCAGGCCGCGACCGGTCAGCAGCAGCTCGACGCGGCACGAGCCGCGGCCGAGGCGTCTGGGCAGCTCGCCGCGGCGCAGCCCCAGCTCGACGCGCAGCAGGCCACTCTCGATGCGGGCAAGGCCGAGATCGCGACGCAGCAGTCCACTCTCGACGCCGGTCGCGCCGAGCTCGAGACCCAGAGCGCCACCCTCGACGAGGGAGCCGAGCTGCTCGACCTGTCGTCGAACATCCGCCAGGTCTCGACCGACGGCACGACCGCGGTCGGCGGCATCCAGTTCGACAAGTCGCTCAACCTCGTTCCGTCTGAAGCCAAAGAGGCCGTGGTCGACACCATGAACGACGCCGGCATCGACGGGGTCACCGTCGAGGTCTCGAACGACATCGCCGCCAGCATCCCCGAGATCCTCGGCCCGGGAGAGATCGGCGGCGTCATCTTCGCGGCCATCGTGCTGTTCGTGATGCTCGGCACCCTCATCGGCGCGAGCCTTCCGCTCGTCAACGCGATCGTCGGCGTGGGCGTGGGCGTTCTCGCGTCGCTCGCCCTCTCGGGCACCGTGACGATGCTGTCGGTCACGCCGGTTCTCGGCGTGATGCTCGGACTCGCTGTCGGAATCGACTACTCGCTGTTCATTTTGAACAGGCACCGCACCCAGCTTGGCGGCGGAATGGACCTGCGGGAGTCGATCGGACTCGCGAACGGCACGTCGGGCAATGCCGTGGTGTTCGCCGGCTCGACGGTGCTCATCGCCCTGCTCGCGCTCAACCTCACGGGCATCCCGTTCCTCGGCCTGATGGGAACCGTCGGTGCGGTGTGCGTGTTCGTCGCGATCCTCATCGCGATCACGCTCACGCCTGCGTTGCTGCGCCTTGTCGGGTCGAAGATCCTCACCAAGAAGGCGCGCGCCCGCATGGGCCACGCCGACCACCACAAGCGCGTTCCCACCAAGCCCATGAACACGCTTCGGGCCGTCGTCACCGTGGTGGCCGGCATCGCCGTGCTGCTCGTCGTCGCCATCCCCGCCCTGTCGATGCGCCTCGGACTGCCCGCCGGCTCGTCCGAGCCCGTCGATTCGAGCGCGTACAAGGCCTACAAGCTGGTCGATGACAAGTTCGGTGCCGGCGTGAACGGCCCCCTGATCGTCGTGGCCGACCTCGCTACAGCCATCGCCGACGACGACCTCATCTCTGAGCAGGTGCGCATAGGCACGCTCCTGAAAGCAGAGAACGACGTCGTGGCGGTTGCGCCGATCGGCGCCTCTGACGACGACATGCTGCTCGCCTTCCAGGTCATTCCCGAGGAAGGCCCCACCAGCGAATCCACCGAGCAGCTCGTGCGCGACCTGCGCGGACTCGACATCGACGGCGTCGCAGAGCTCGGTGTCGCCGGCAACGCATCCGGCAACATCGATGTGAGCGAGAAACTCGCCGACGCGCTGCCCCTCTACCTGCTCGTGGTGGTCGGTCTGTCGCTCATCATCTTGATCCTCGTGTTCCGATCGATCCTCGTTCCGATCACGGCCACCATCGGATTCGTGCTGTCGTTGTTCGCGGCCTTCGGCGGCATCACCGCCGTCTTCCAGTGGGGCTGGCTCGCTGCAGTCTTCGGCGTCCACGATCCCGGGCCCATCCTGAGCTTCCTGCCGATCCTCGTGGTCGGCGTGCTCTTCGGGCTCGCCATGGACTACCAGCTGGTCCTCGTGAGCGGCATGCGCGAGGCCTACACCCACGGGTCGCCCGCGCGTCTCGCCGTTCAACAGGGCGTGCATGCCGGTCGCACGGTGGTCATCGCCGCCGCGCTGATCATGACCTCCGTGTTCGCCGGGTTCATCTTCTCGAATTCGGTCATGATCCAGTCGATCGGCCTCGGCCTCGCCCTGGGTGTGCTGCTCGACGCGTTCGTCGTTCGCCTGCTGATCATCCCCGCCGTCATGCACCTCCTCGGCGCGTCGGCCTGGTGGCTCCCCCGGTGGCTCGAGAAGCTGTTGCCGAACGTCGACGTCGAAGGTGCGTCGCTCGAACGCGCCGCACACACGCGGCACTGACCGATGGAGGCCTCCATGCCCGACCGTGCGGGGTACGAACCCGAATTCCTCGCTCTTCCTGTGGCCCTCCCGGCGCCGGCGGCCGGCATACCTGTTCGTGAGCTCGCCTATACGCACTTCACGGTGCTTCTCGATCCGGTGCGGCGGCTTGCGCTGTCGACGGGCGTGAACATAGACGGTGACGCGCTGCTCGACCTCGACAGGGCAGACGATTGGCACCTCGACGACCGGGTCGCTGAGAACGAGCAGACCGGCGAGGGCGTGTACGCGCGCAACGACCTCGATCGTGGGCACCTCGTGCGGCGCAGGGATCCCGTATGGGGCGACCGCGCGACGGCGGCGCGGGCGAACGTCGACACCTTCTCGTATGCGAACGCCGCCCCGCAGGCCAACGACTTCAACCAGTCCAGCGAACTCTGGCTGGGCCTCGAAGACCACGTGCTCGCCTACGCGCAGACGAATCGCAATCGCATCAGCGTGTTCACCGCGCCCGTGCTGGCGCTGGACGATCCGCTCTACCGGGGTGTGGGCATCCCGCAGGCCTTTTGGAAGGTCGCCGCGTGGACCACCGGCGAGACGGGCGTGGCGCGCCTCTGCTCGGCCGCGTTCGTGCTCGACCAGTCACCCCAACTGATCGACATCGATCTCAATGACGCCAGCGCCCAGGCGCTCATCGACGGCAGCCCTCCGCCACTCGGGCCGTATCGCAGCTATCAGGTGCCGGTCGACGACCTCGCGAGCCTCACGGCACTCGACTTCGGCGAGTTGGTGAATGCAGACGTCTTGGCGCCCGTGCTGGCCGGCAGGGCTGATGGCACGCCACGAACCGGATGGGTTCAGCTTGACTCCGAAAACGACATCACGGTCGAGAGGTCGGCCTAGCATTTCGATGGCCGGGTAGGTGAGCGCGTTCGCCGTCGTGGTCGAAGATGGTGAGCAGGTCGACGGGACCGTCGTTCGCGTCGAGTGCGTGTGGGGTCATCGTCGAGAATTCGGCGGCCTGGCCCTCGCGTACCAAGATCGTGCGCTCTCCCAGACGCAACGTGAGCACCCCGCTGAGAACGGTGAACCACTCGTAGCCGGGGTGAACCTGCTGATCGGCCGTCTCGCGTTCGGGTGTGATGCGCATCTTGGCGATCGTGACGCCGCGCCGATCACGATTTCTCGAGAGCAGCCAGATGGTCGACCCGGCACTCGTTTCGGGTTCCGGACGAATGACCACGTCGTCGTCGCCTTCCGGTTCGACGAGTTGGTCGATCGTCGTGCCGAGCGCCCCCGCGATCGGTATCAATTGATCGAGGGCGATCCGCCGATGTCCCGTCTCTATGCGGCTCAGGGTGGACGGCGACAAAAAACAGCGGGTCGCGAGCGTGTCGAGGGTCCAGCCCAAAGACAGGCGAAGGCTTCGGATGCGCTGGCGCACGATGTCATCGATCAGCTCGTGCGTCATGCGCAACAGCATATGCCGTGATCGGTTTCGAGTATCCTCCTTGAGTCCGAACCCCACACGGACCCCGCTACGACCTACTCAGAGAAGAGACCCATCATGACAACGGATGACACCACTCCTGTGCTGCTGGGCGGCGCCCGCACTCCCTTCGTGAAGTTCAACGGTGTGTTCGCGGGGCTGCGCTCGCACGAGCTCGGCGCCCACGCAGTCAGAGCCGCGCTCGAGCGCACCGGCGTGCCGGCCGAGGCGGTCGACCACGTCATCCTCGGCCAGGTCGTTCAGGCGGGTGCGGGCCAAGGGCCTGCCCGGCAGGCCAGCATCGAGGCGGGCATCGGTTGGAACGTGCCCGCCGTCACGATCAACAAGCTCTGCCTGTCGGGGCTCACGGCGATCATCGACGCGGCCAGGCTCATCCGCACCGGAGAGGCGAGCGTGGTCGTCGCCGGCGGCCAGGAGTCGATGACGAACGCGCCGCACCTTCTGCTCGACTCGCGGAAGCCCTATTCGCTCGGCGAGCGCACCTTCGAGGATTCCCTGAACTACGACGGTCTCCGTGACCCTTTCGACGGCAAGCTCATGGGCAAGGCGACCGACGACGGCAACCTCATGCGCGCCATCGCCCGTAACCGTCAAGACGGGTTCGCCGCGCTCTCCCATCAGCGGGCTGCGGCTGCGCGCGAGCATGGTGGCTTCGACGACGAGATCGTGCCCGTGAGCGTGCCGCAGCGCAAGGGCGAGCCGGTCGTCGTCTCGGCCGACGACGGCATCCGCCCGACGACGACGGCCGAGGGCCTTGCCGCCCTCAAACCGGTATTCAACCGCGACAGCGGCACGATCACGGCGGGCAACGCCTCGCAGTTGACAGATGGCGCGGCCGCGGTCGTGGTGGCGAGCAAGGCCTACGCGCTCGCCCACAATCTCGAGTGGCTCGCCGAGATCGGCTCGCCCGGCCAGGTCGCCGGGCCCGATGGCTCGCTGCACTCGCAGCCCTCGGCCGCGATCGTGCACGCGATCGGCCGGCACGGCATCACGGTGGCCGATCTCGACGTCATCGAGATCAACGAGGCGTTCGCCTCGGTGGTGCTTCAGTCGGCCGACGACCTCGGCATCGACCCCTCCGCCGTGAACGCCCAGGGCGGAGCCATAGCTCTGGGCCACCCGGTGGGCGCCTCCGGAGCCCGGCTCGCGCTGCACGTGGCCCTCGAACTCAAGAAGCGGGGCGGGGGAACCGGGATCGCGTCGCTCTGCGGCGGTGGGGGCCAGGGCGAAGCGCTCATTCTGACCCGCTCAGCCTGACGCGCTCTCGTCTGCTCGGGCGAGGGCCCTGCGTCAGGCGATCTCGAATGTGTTGTCGAACAGCTTGAAGCGAAGCGTGACGTTGCCCTCGTTCAGCTGCCAGCCACGCACCGTGTTCTTGCGGAGTCCGAGCTTGTGGAACGGCTCGGTGACGGCGATCGCCTCCGCGGCGGCGCGCGATTCGGCGCGGATGATCGCGACACCGCTGCCATCCCACTCCGTCTCGTCGGCGGCCGCACCCGATAAGAAGAGCGTGCCGTTGCGCTCCTGCTCGATCAGCCAGTCCAAGTGAGCCTCGAGGTGCGGCCCGATCACCGGTCGCGGGTCTTCGGCGGGTTCGATCATCTGCATCGTGATCATATAGAACTGCTGCCGGCGCAGTTGGCCGAGCAGTTCCGCAGGGCTTTTGGGGCTCATCGTGTTCTCCTACTTCATTGTGGGGATGATGCGTGCGGTCTGCACGCCTCGGCGGGCATCGTCGAGAATCTGGCCGGCGAGGGCCGAGGGCGCGTCATCGCCGACCCAGGCAATGTGCTGGTCGGGCCGCACCAGCACGAGACGGGAAGAGAAGAAGTCCTGCAGCCCCTCGCCGGGAACATCGAGGAGCGTCAGGGGGATGTGACGCGCGGCGGCGTCACGCATCAACTCCTCGGCGTCCTCCGACCCACCGATCAGGGTCAATTCCGGGCCGAGCAGGTCGTACAGCGATGTCCCGTCGAGGAGCCGCCGGTGCGGCAGGCGGTTGCCCACCGCCGCGATCGGCACGAAGTCGGTGCCGTCGGAGGATTGCGCCGCGGATTCGGGACCGTACCCGACACCGAGAACCAGACCTTCGCTTCGGAACTCGATGCGCTTGGTCTCTTCGATGGCGGCGGCCGCGGCGCCACGCACCCGGTCGAAGGTCTGCTGGTCTCCCATGATCTCGTCCGACGCGAGCTGGGTCGGGCCCGTCTTGCCGTTCTCCGCAGCATCCGCGACGAATTGCTGGGCGATCGGGCGACGCTCGCTCTCGTAGCTGTCGAGGAGTTCGTCGGGAGCCCAGCCGTTCAGCACGGCCGCGATCTTCCACCCCAGGTTGACGGCGTCGCCGACGCCGGTGTTGAACCCATGGCCGCCCCACGGAGGATTCATGTGCGCAGCGTCGCCGGCAATGAACAGGCGGTTGTTCCGATAGCGATCTGCCACGAGCACGCGTACGACCCACGGATCGACCGCGACGACGTCGATCGGGTAGTTCACGCCGAGTAGGCTGTGCACCGCTGCCTCCGGATCGGCCTCGGCGATCGCTGCGGCATCCGCCCCCGCAGTGTTGATCGCCCACCAGCGGCCCCTCAGATCCAGTCGGCCGAGAATTCCCGGCGAGGCGGGGTTGAGCACCCAGTACTGCACCGCGTCACCCATCGGCACGAGGTCTTCCAGACCGGGCGCGTCGAACGTCACGCTGATATTCGGGCGCGCCAGACTGGCGCCTTCGAACTTCGCCCCCAGTGCAGAGCGCACCACGCTCCGCGGACCGTCGGCGCCGATCACGTACGCCGCCTCGAGCACCGCGACCTCGCCGGCGTCACTCTCCACCATCACGCGGGCGCCATCCGAGCCCTGTTGCACCGCGGTGGCGCGCCAGGCGAACATGAGCCGCACCCGGGGCGATCCGGCGAGCGCCTCACGCAGCACCTCTTCGAGGATCGGCTGGGGAATCTGCTGGCCGGTCTCCGGGCTGGTGTCTTCATCGAGTGCGAGCCCGAAGACATTGCCGATGCGAGTGATCTCACGGCCGGTCAGAGTGGTGCAGAAGACCACGTCCTTCGACCATTCGACCTTCAACGGCGCGCGTTCACGGATTCTCGGATTGACCCCGGGCCAGCGGCGGAAAAGTTCGAGGGTGCGCGCGTTCGTGGTCTTGGCACGTGGCCGCGTGTGCGTCACCTCGGTTCGCGGCTCGACGACGATCACGCCCACCCCGTGGTGGGCGAGTTCCATGGCTGCGGCGAGGCCCGACGGTCCCCCGCCGACGACGATGACCGGAGCGGAGTCGAGGCTCATCAGAACGGGTAGTGTCCCGGACCGTTGCTCACGGTCGTCAGCACGAGTTCGGTGAAGTCCTCGATCGCGTAGTGGCCGGAGCGACCCCAGCCGCTGTCTTTCACGCCACCCACGGGAAGCGCCGCCTCGCTGGCCATCGTCGGGGCATTCACGTGCACGATGCCGGAGTCGACGCGCTGGGCCATGTCGAGACCGCGAGCGCGATCCCGGGTCATGATCGCGGCGCTCAGGCCGTAGGGCGTTCTCTGCGCTTCGGCGAGCGCGAGTTCGGCGTCGTCGAAGCGCTGCACGACGAGGAGCGGCCCGAACGTCTCGTCGGCGCCGGTGGTGCAGATGGCGTCGGCGGGCACGTCTGTCAGGATGGTGGGCGGGTAGATGCGGCCGTTCGCCTGTCCGCCGGTGACCAAGGTCGCGCCGCGGTCCACGGCATCCTGCACACGCAGCTCGATCTGGGCGACGGCGTCATCGTTGATGAGCGGGCCGATGATGACCTCGGGGTCGATGGGGTCGCCCGACTTCAGCGCGCGCACCCGATCGGCGAGACCCGACACGAATTCGTCGTGGATCGAACTGTCGACGTAGACCTTGCGGGTGTTCATGCACACCTGGCCCTGATGCAGGAACGCGCCGAATGTGACCGCCTTGATCGACTCCTCCAGATCTGCGTCGTCGAGAACGAGCACGGGATTGAAGCCGCCCAGTTCGAGCACCATCCGCTTCAGTGCCCGACCTGCTTGCGCGCCCAGGATGCGGGCGGTCTTATCGGAGCCCGTGAAGTTGATGCAGGCGAGGTAGAACGCTCCGTTCCACGGGGTGAATCCGGCTACGACCCCGAGCGGCTTGCGCGTTACCATAGCCGTGCGCCCAGGCACGTCGCTGCGCAGGATGTCGCCGGCCGGGAGGTATCCCCAGCCTGCGGCTTGGCGCAGCATCGCCGCAGACAGGCGCACCTGGAACGACGAGAAGGCACGGCTCGCGCCACCCTCCACTGCCATGAGCTCGACGAGCTCCTCCATCCGCCGTTCGACGATGTCGGCGGCGCTGAGGAACAGCTTCTGGCGGGCCCCCGGCGGCATTGCGGCCCATGCCGGGAAGGCAGCGGATTGCGAACGGCGAAGGTGCGACCGCCCGGCTCGGTCCAGCGGCCGTCGATGAAGTGCGTGGTTGTGGAGGTGCGGCCTGCGCCGGGGAAGATGCTCATGGTGCCTGCTCGCTTCAGATTTTCAGGAGATGCTCGGCGTTGCTGTGGGCGATCTTCTCGCGATCGGCCTCGGTCACCGGTGCGGAGAGCAAGTGGGTGGTGGCCTTCTTGCTGTCGGAGAAGGGGTGGTCGACGGAGAAGAGGATGTGGTCGGCCCCGAAGGCGGCGAGCCCGCACAGCAGGGGCGCGTCGGAGTTGTACCCCGACGTCGTGAGGTAGAGGTTGCGGCGAAGCGTCTCGACGACGGTGAGGGAGTGGCCCGTCACGACCGGCGTGAGCATGTCTTCGATCCGGTCCAGGTGGAACGGCAGACCTTCGCCCATGTGCCCGACGACGAGTTTCAGGTCGGGGAGCTCCTCGAAGACACCGTTCGCCACCATGCGAAGCACGTGCATGCCGCACTCCGCGTGCCAGCCCCAGCCCGAGCCAAGCAGGCAGGCTGTGACGTTGGGCGACAGACCGGAGTAGTAGGCCTCCCGCACTGCCGACGGCGGCGGTGCCGGGTGAAGGTAGATCGGCACATCCAGCCGCGCCGCGGCCGCCAGGATCGGGCGCACCGTGGGGTCGTCGAGGAACACGCCGTGGGTCTGACCGTGGATCATCGCTCCGACGAGGCCCAGTTCTTCGACGCATCGCGTGAGTTCATCGACGGATGCCGCCGCATCGGCCACCGGAAGCGTGCCGAACGCCGTGAATCTGTCGGGATGAGCCGCCACGGTGTCGGCCATCCGATCGTTGATCGCCCTGCTCACCTCGGTGGCCTGCGACAGCGGCAGGTCCTGCACGATGTTGCCGACCGCGGCGGAGAGCACCTGAACGTCTACTCCCGCGTCATCCATGATCTGAAGCCGACCCTCGCCTACCTCATCCAGCTGCGCGAGCCGGGTGCTGCCTCGACGGCCCAGATCCAGACCCGCCGATTCGAGAATGTCGCGCGGGAACATATGTTCTTCGAGGGCGATGACCTTCATGGAGTTCTCCTGAACGTGGGCTTCGTTGCGCCACGGCGAATCAGGCCGCCGAGGTAGGTTGTGCAGATGCCAGCTTCACATCGGCGAGCACCGGGTGTCGAATGCATGTTGGTCAGCGTTACCATGAGCCGCATGCATATCGACAACGTGGACCTGAATCTGCTGCGGTCGCTCGAGATTTTGCTGGAGGAACGCCACATCTCGAAGGCGGCGACACGAGCGCACCTGACCCAGTCCGCGATGAGTCGCACGCTCGCCCGCCTGCGTATCGCGTGCGAAGACGAATTGCTCGTGCGCACGCCGCGGGGCTACGAACTGACCCCGCGGGCCCGCGAGCTGCAAGACGAACTCACGGGCCTCATGCCCGGGCTCCGTGCGATGTTCGAAGGCACCTCTTTCGACCCGTCCTCGTCGACCAGCGTGGTGCGGGTCGCGGCATCCGATTACCCGGTCGCGGTGCTCGGTGACCTGTTCATCCCGCTGTTCCACGCCGAAGCCCCCCATATGTCGCTCATCATCACGCCCGTGATGCCCGCCACCTTCGCCGACCTGGATCAGGGGCGGGTCGATCTGGTGCTCACTCCGATCACGGCACCCTCGCACCTCGATCGCCAGGCGCTCTTCGACGAGGACTTCGTGTGCGTGCTCTCGGAGTCGCACCCGATCACGGCCGACCGCCTCACGGTGGATGACCTGGCCGCGTACTCCCATGTCACCGTCGGTGGGATGCATCCGCAGCAGACGATCGTGACGGACCAGCTCACCCGGCTCGGCACGCACATCGTCTCCGAGATCCGCGTGCCGTATTTCAGTGCGGCGATCCGAGCGGTGCGCGACACGAACCTGATCGCGGTGATGCCGCGTCGCTTCGCTCGGCGATACGCCGGAGCCGGGCTTCGTCTCGTCGAGATGCCGAGCGGATTCGAGGGTTTCACCTACCAGATGCTGTGGCACCCGCGCATGACGAACGACCGAACCCACCGCTGGCTACGCGGTCTTCTGATCAAGGCCGCCGAGTCGATGCGGTCTGCCGACGACGTCGAAGTTCTGTAGACAGTTCCATAGATGCCGTATACAGTGCAACGACCGCAGGCAGTTGCGGAGCCCTATTTACTCAAAGAAAAGAGTTCATGACCGACAACCGCGCGCGCAGCCGCCCCATCACGCGGCCCACGTTCCACCACACGACCTTCGCCACGGTGAGGCTGGACGAGATGGTGGAGAACCTCGACCACGGCATGACGATGTCGATGTACTATCAGGATCCAGAACGCAACGGCGTCGAGATCCGATTCGACGCCTTCGGCGACTGGTCGAAGTCGAAGGAGTGGATGTGGGCATCGCAGGAGTTCGGGGCGAATCCCATCGGTCAGTTCTTCGACCCCGACAAGATCGTGGAGGCGCGCATCGCCGGCCTCGAGTGGACAGAGATTCACCAGCGCGCCCGCGCCGGTGAATACATCCCGGCCGAGATCCCCGACGTGCACCTGCCCGAGCCGTGGTGACCGTGAGCGGAACCTGTCGATGACGCAGCCTCTCGGAGAAGAGCGGTCCGGCGACGCGGTGGCCTTCGCCCATCAACGACTTCGCCGGGCGATCCTCGACGGCGTGCTGGCGCCGGGCGCGGTCTTGTCGCAGGTTCGACTCGCGGCCGACTTCGGAATCAGTCGCACTCCCCTGCGGGAGGCGCTCAGCCGGCTCGAGAGCGAAGGGCTCATCACGAGCGACTTCAACCGGCGCGTGCGCGTGTCGGAACTCGACCTCGACGACTTCGATCAGATCTACGCGATCCGGATGGGACTCGAGCCGGTCGGCATCCGCGCAACGGTCGGCGATCTCACGGCCGCTGCACGGGACGCACTCCGGGCAGCCGTGGCGAGCATGGATACGGCGATCGAGCGATCCGACATGAATGCCTTTCGCGCCCACCACCGGTCGTTTCACCTCGGTCTGACCGCTGGTTCCGGTGCCCGCATAAGCGGGGTACTGGACGACATGTGGGACTACTCCGAGCGGTACAGACTCGCCTATCTCCACTACGACATCGACCGTCACGGATCGGCGTTGACCGACCGCTTGCGCACGTCGCAGCTCGAGCATCGAGCTATTCTCGACGCGGCTCTGCTAGGCGACGCCGATGACTGTGCTCGGCGAGAGATGAGCCACCTCGCGCGCACCCTCGAAGGCGTCTTCGACGACGCCGCCCGCATTCCGAAACCACGCGCATCGCGCGGCATCCGAACCGACTGAACCGCGCGGCCCGCGGGCGGAGAGAGAGAATCAGAATGACCGACACACGTCCCGTCCTCCAGATCATCACGGCGAGCACGCGCCCGGGGAGGATCGGCCCCGCCTTCGCCGAGTGGTTCACCCGGGTCGCCGAGGAACACGGCGGTTTCGCCGTGGAACCGATCGACCTGGCAGAGGTCGCACTGCCGTTCTTCGATGAACCGAAGCATCCCAAACTGCGCGAGTACGAGCACCAGCACACGAAAGACTGGAGCGCCACGATCGAACGCGCGGACGCGTTCGTATTCGTGACGCCCGAATACAACTATGGCTACAGCGCTGTGCTCAAGAACGCCCTCGACTTTCTCGGCCACGAATGGGCCGACAAGGCAGTCAGCTTCGTCAGCTACGGGGGAATCGGCGCCGGGACGCGGGCGGTTCAGCAGCTCAAGCAGGTCGTGACGACCCTGCGGATGGTGCCCATTTTCGAATCGGTGAACATCTCGTTCGCCGCCTCGAAGCTCGGTGACGACGGCCGCGTAATCGACGACCCGCTCATGAACCTGGCCGCCGTGCAGACCGTCGACGAGCTCCTGCGGATCACCCGTCTCATCCGCCCGTAGCAATGCGAGGTCATGCCGCCCGTGCGTGTGGTGCCCCCACAGGCGACCGGCGCCGATACCCCAGACATACGCTGCGCCGAGTTGCCCTGATCTGTTGCTAAACGGCTTTGTATCCCCTTGGAGAACATCAAAGACGCATTTGCGGATGTCCCGCTCTCCGAACCTCCTACCCACGCGCACTGGCAGCGCGCCTCGCGGCAAGGGAAAAAGGTACTCGAGCGCCGACGACTAGGGATCGAGAGGCTCGAGAACGAACTCACGGGGTGTATCGGCCGCGGGTGCCTGTCAATGAAGGCCTGCGCGCTATTGAATCCCGACGACCAGCTCTCCGGTAATGGGAGCAGTGCGCTCCGCATTCCGATCTGACGCCTCGAAAACGGCTTCCAGCCTCAACACCTCCGACGCCTCACATTTGTCTGACCAGCGCGGTCATACGTGTGACGAACGTCTTCCTTGCTATGAGCGGCAGGGAGAAGTCGCAATAGGCGACACGTCTTATGAGGAGATTCGCGTGCGCAACGTCATCATTATCGGGTCCGGCCCTGCCAGTTACACCGCTGCCATCTACGCGGCCCGTGCCGGGCTCGAGCCCCTACTCCTGGCCAGCTCCGTGGAGGCAGGGGGCGAACTCATGAATACGACCGAGGTTGAGAACTTCCCGGGCTTCCCAGACGGCATCATGGGCCCCGACCTCATGGCCAGGTTCCAGGCGCAGGCGGAGCGTTTCGGGACCGAGGTCATCTTTGACGATGTGGTTGAACTCGACCTACGCGGTGATATCAAAGCCGTCACAACCGCTCTTTCCGGTGAGATTCAGAGTCGCGTCGTCATCTTCGCGACCGGATCGGCCTACCGCAAGCTCGGCCTCCCCAATGAAAAGCGGCTCACCGGCTACGGCGTCTCTTACTGCGCTACATGCGACGGCCCGTTCTTTAGGGGCAAAGACATTGCCGTCGTTGGCGGCGGCGACTCCGCAATGCAAGAAGCGACCTCCCTGACGCGCTTCGCCTCAAGGGTCTACGTGATCCACCGGCGCGATGCGCTCAAAGCGTCAAAAATCATGCAGGACCGCGCATTTGCGGACAAGAACATTGAATTCCTGTGGGATACCGAGGTAGTAGGAATCACGGGCGAGAAAACCGTCGAAGGCGTCATTCTCCGCAGTACCGTCGACGCCTCCGAGCAGCACCTCGCGCTCGGCGGACTCTTCGTCGCCATCGGAAGCAATCCGCGCACGCACCTCGTGCATGGGCAACTCGAGTTCACGCCCGAGGGCAGCATCGCCGTCGATATCCCCTCCTCGCGCACGAACTTATCCGGCGTTTTCGCCGCTGGTGACGTGATGGACCCTTACTACCGCCAGGCGATCACCGCCGCGGGCTCTGGAACGATCGCGGCCCTCGACGCCGAGCACTATCTGTCCGCGCTCAATGACGGCTCAAACTGACGCCGAACTGAGCGACTGAGATGTGTATGCGGGACAAAGCCTCGCATGCGCGGCGCAAGCGCTGGTTCGCCGAGTGGTACTAATCCCGCCGTGACTACACTTTGTCACCTAACCGTGCAGCAGACCCGAGCACTGGCGTGAAACGTGCCCGTCAGATGTGATGCCCGTGTCGCAGCTTCTCTGGCTGCAGGCGAACCCAAACCGAGGACACGAGGCCTGCCGTGACGTCCACACACATGACAGCGATGGTCGCACCGGGTGAGCTGAGCACGAGTCCGGCCTGGCCGTTTACGGAACGAACGTCGAGGGAGATCGCTTCCTCCGAATGCGTTCCGTGAAGGAGGGCGCCGACGACAGCTCTATGTCCCCTTACTACCCGTGGGTCTCCGTCGGCCTGCCACCTTGAGTCAACGATGAGCGCGACGCTCTGTTGGAGTAGGGTACCGATGCGTTTAGTGTCGCTCTCCACGAGTGCGGTGCGTAGGGCGTCAACGGTGCGAAAGTGCAACGTCCCATTGAGCCGTCCGAGAGTCACGTGCCACAACGTCGAGAGCGTCGTGTGGCGGCCAGTTCCTGTCGATTTGCTCGGCATCCCGGTCAGCGGGAGATTTGTAATTGGCCGAATCACAGGATGCTCCTCGTCCCTGCCGACGTCGCAGAGGGCTGGTCGAGCACAGGTTCAGTGCTGCTTTCTGCATGGGGAACAATTCGATCTTCGAAGAAAAACGAAGCCAAGCGGCCGCGCGCACGTTCGATAACGGAGAGTCGCCCCGCCTCATTGGGGCGGGCAGGTACTGAAGCGGGACGAGAACCGCCAGCGAGCCTCCATTGTTCGTCGGAGTTTACGGCGGTATGCATCTCGACGTATTCCCCGCCCGGGAGCCGGACTATGCGACCCGTCTCGAATCCGTGCAAAGCGACCTCATGGTCTCTCTTCTGAAGAGCGAGACAGATCTCCCGCGTCAAACCGAAAGCAACAACGGGTCCCACAAGGAGGGCGATTTGCATCGCGTGGATGATCGACTCGAGAGTCAGCGAGAAGAGCATTGCAGTTACGTCGGCACTGGCTGTCGCCCATAGCACCGCGTAAAACGTCATTCCCGCAACGCCAACCGCCGTGCGCGTGGGAGTGTTGCGCGGCCGGTCAAGGAGGTGGTGTTCCGAGCGGTCTCGGGTGATCCAGCCCTCAATGAACGGGTACACCGCGATCAGGACCATGTACACGCCGATTACGGTGAGCGGTGCTAAGACTGCGAATGTCCATGTACGCCCTAATAACTCGAGCTCCCAACCTGGCGGGACAAGGCGGAGGGCTCCGTCGAGAAAACCGGTATACCAATCCGGCTGGCTTCCGGCGGACGCATTCCCTGGGTCGGAAGGAGCCACCGTCGGGCTGATCGTGACGTTTGCAGCGATGAATACCAGGACCCCCGTCACGAGCACCATGAATCCCCCAGCGCGAATAGCAGCATTTGGCAGCATCGGGACACCTACGATGGTCCGCTGAGAGCGGCCGGGGCCGGCGAATTGAGGGGATTTGTGGCGTAGTGATAACCATCCTCTGACGGCGAGCAACCCGACGAGCGCGACGGGGACGATGACGTGAACGACGTAAAGGTTCTCGACGATGCGCCCGGGAAATTCGCCTCCGAACAGGAGCGTCGCTATCCAGGTACCGACCACGGGAATGCCCAAGACGATACCGTGCACGATGCGTAGGCCAGATCCCGAGAGCATGTCGTCAGGAAGGGCATACCCACTCCAGCCAGCAGCCATTGACATGATGAAGATGAGAAATAGCAAGACCCAACTCCCCCGCCGTGGACGCCGGAAAGCTCCCGTAAAGAAGTTGACGAGCAGCTGCATGATGATTGCTGCGGGTAGCAGAAGAGCAGCCCAATGGTGGAGTTGACGGAGCAGGAGCCCGCCCGGTAATTCGACAGTCAAACGCAAGACAGAATCGAACGCTTTCGAGACCTCGACACCGTGCAACGGTGCGTAGCTTCCGCTGTAGACGATGGGGTCACTCGATGGCGCGTAGGCGAACATCAGAATCACCCCGGTGACGAGCAGAACGACGATGCTCGCGAGGGCGACGACACCAAACAGATTGCTCCAGCGGACTGGAACGCGACGAGTGCGCAAATCCTTCAGCATGAATTCCAGTCGGCGTCCCGAAGCAGTCCGCTCGCGGACGTGCTCCGACAGTGCGACCGTCATCGATTCGGGGCGTCTGCGATTAACGGGCATGAGACGTCTGCTTCGCGCGCGGTCGGTGCAAACCGAGCGGGAGAGGAGCCGGCGCAACTGCTGGGACTGACGCCGGTGACTGGTTTTCGCGATGAGTAGCCGCGGCGATGAAAGCGGCCCTCGGGTTCTTTACGGACTCCAGCGAGACGATGTCACGTCCGAAGATGACAGCCGCGATCCAAACCAGCAGCACCCTGAGCTTTCGCTCCCAAGTAGGAACGGCAAGCACGTGATACCCCCGGTGCATCACCCAAGCGATCAAACCCTTAATGACGATGCTTCTGTATTGAAAGATGCCTCGTCCCAGACCGAGTGTCGCAACAGTCCCGAGACTCTGATGCCGGTAATCTCTCGGCGTCTCTCCGCGCATTTGAGCAATCAGGTTCTTCGCCATCAGTTTGCCTTGGCGAACAGCGTGCTGCGCATTCGGAACCGTTCGAGCGCCCAGCACCGGTGACGCGAGGTCCGGCACAGCTGCGTTGTCTCCCGCCGCCCACGCGTCGATGATCACGTCGCCGTCGTCGACGACACGAAGATCGGGAAGGACTTGAATTAACCCTCGAGCGTCGACAGGCAGATCTGTGTGGTTTGCGACTACGGGATTGGAAGCGTTCCCTGCCGCCCAGATAAGGAGGCCGTTGTCGTAAGACTCCCCGGACGACAGCACAATTCTTCCGCCACTCGCTGAAACGAGTTGGGTGTTGAGATGAACATGACCTCCGCGCTGTTCGAGATGTTCAACGACCCAGGCGCCCGGTTTGGCGGTCACCTCTGGAAGTATTCGACCTTGCGCTTCGACCAGGTGGAATGCGATGTCGGAAAATACGAGTTCTGGGTATGACCGCAACATGCCCGAGGCAAGGGAGAGCATCTCACCGAACGCTTCTACGCCCGTGAAACCGCCCCCCACGATCGTGACTGTGAGAAGCCGCCGCCGCTCCGGCCCCTGGGGCAGCGACGCCGCCCGCTCGAAAGATGTAAGCAAACGGTCGCGGATGTCCACCGCTTCTTCGACGGTCTTGAGGCCGATGGCGTTCTCGGCGACGCCGGGGATCGGGAAGGTCCGCGTCACGGCCCCAGCGGTGATCACGATGATGTCATATTCAATCTCGCGCGGCACCCCTTCGATCATCTCTACGGTCACCCGCTTATGGGCGTGATCGATGAGCGTGACGGTCCCCGCGACCAGTGCAGTGCGACGCAGGTGCGACCGTAAGGAGACGGCGACGTGACGCGCTTCGATCGAGCCAGCTGTCACTTCGGGAAGGAACGGCTGGTACGTCATATACGGTCGGGGCTCGATGATCGTGACCTCGGCCTCCTCTCGGCGAAGCCGTTTTTCGAGCTTCCACGCAGTGTAGAAACCGGCGTAACCGCCTCCGACTATCAGGATCCTTCGCATGATCTCCTCCGAAATCTCTTTTCTTACTAGGACCAAATAGGTCCAGCAAATGTGACGCTCAAATGGTTGGAGCTCGGAGACACGCCCTAGGCGACACAGGCGACCACTAAGTCGCCATTACGTCCACCGGGATGATGTGGTCTCGCGTCACGTGTTCACGTATTGATATACCGGACAGGGCGGCCTTGCCCGCTCATCTTCGAACGGTGACCGCCTGCAATGTGGCGCGACGTCCTCGGGTTGTGTCGGGCCGTAGAATTTCCATGGCGTGAGCGACAGCAACGGCGAGGGTGGCGGTGACGTCACCCTCGCTGCATCCGCGGTTCAGGTTGACGACGGTAGGTAGGTAGCCAGCGCGTAAAGAACCCCTCCCACGAGCGCCCCAATAAAGACGAAAGAGAAGACTCGTATCGTCGCCACTCCGGAGGCGAGGAGCGGATTGTTCAGTGGCTTAGTATCCACAGCCGTCCCGACGACAAAGTGGTAGGTCCCGCTCAAGGCGGCGCCGTCGTCCGATTTCACGTTCCAGCGAACTTCGTAGCGCCCATCCGGGAGGCACGGATCCAGCGATTGGGAAAGTGTGTCGCCGGTCGCCGTCGTATCGCCCCGCGTCAAATGGGTCTCAGTCGCGCTTGAGACTTCGATGCGTGCACCGTCGGGGCGAAGCGGTGCAGTGAACGCCATTTTGATGACGTTCGGTGGTGCACCAAGCGTCAGAGCTACGCTCGAACTCGCGCGGGACGCACCGGCGACGCGTCATCGACGCGGTTGTGACCGAAGTACATGATCTCCCAAATTGCTTCTTCGGAGAAAGAATCTACGACCGCGTTGCGCCTCCAGTGTTCAATCGTGAGGTCACCGGCGAAGCGCAGGTAGGCCCCGTCGAATCGGATCATGCGCGCGGCCAGACTCCGCCACCCCTTCATCTCGTCGACGAATTTATTCGCGACGAGGTCTCGCTGTTTCGAGAAGGTGACGACGTAACGATCGGAGCCATCGTCGTAGACGTATCGGGTGACGGCCGCAACTGGCTTCCCTGTCTGCTGGTCGACGTACGCTTCGGTTGCCTGGAAATGAACGAAGTTCGAGTCGTCCGCGATGACTTTTCCGTCCCGGGCGAGCATGAAGATGGGGATCGGTTCGTACTCGTAGTCTTTGTGGGCGGAGATGTACGACGCGATCACCGAGTACGGTCCAGCCTCACCCCGTGCCCAATACCAGTCATTGATAATCGACATCATGCCGACGTTGCCCCAGTTGTGATCGTGATACCCACCTCCGGTGACGTTCGTGCGGGCACCCTCGATCTCATATGACCCGCGCACGGTTCCGTGGGGGACCGCGGGCAACCACGAGAATTCCTTGTCCCGGTCAGGTCCAAAGACAAGGTAACCCGTGTGCGGTCGCCACGGCTGGATCTGACCATCTAGAGTCACGTGCACCTTGACGTCGTCGAGCTCGACATCAATTCGGTAATGCGAGAGATCACCCGAGAAGCGGTTGTTTCCGATACGCACGTCCGCGCTGGCCTCGGACGCTGAATACGACTCGGCCGGGAACGTTCGGATGAAAGTGCGGCTACGTCCGTCCGGCAGGTCGAGGTTCAGACGGATCATGGGCATCAGCGGCGTCTTCGGCGCCGACAGGTCTTTCGTCATGAAAATGACGACGAGCTTTGCTCCGTCATCGAGATGGGCGTCGAAATACCACCACTCGTAGGTGCCGCTTCGCCCATCCGTTCGAGCCCCGTCTTCCCAGGCCGCGATGGAATCTCGGTTGATACCGATCCGTCGATAATCTTCGTCCCTGTCCGCGATACTCGCGGTGTGTGTCTTAGCCACAATCTCTCCTGTATCGCGGCAGATGTCGAAGTGCCGTTACAGATTAGGACCACACACGTCGACGGATTGTGAGGTGAATACGCAGCCGACAGCCCTACCACTCCGCTTCGCAGGACTGCCGGGCGGGGCGAAAGAAATGGGTGTTAACGCCGACTGAAAACAGGGCCACTTTCGCCAACTGAAAACAGGGCCACTGTTGTGTGGTTCTAGTGTGTCTCAGGCGAGGCGGGCTCGTGGTTTTTGAGCCGGTAGCTGGTGCCCTTGAGGTTGATGACGTCGGCGTGGTGGACGATGCGATCGATCATTGCGGAGGCGATGGTGAGGTCGCCGAAAA
>NZ_CAXVWM010000155.1:0-6346 GCF_964263775.1 Agreia sp.
CGCCGGAGCAGATGGAAGATGCGGATCAAGATCGCTGTTCAGCAACAGATCCCGCGCCTCGGGATCGTCTGAGCGTGCTGTACGGCTAGTGAGTCGGCGGTACTCGTACTGCCGGCGAAAGTATGCCTCGGGCGATAGCTCGCCATTGCGGATACTCCACGTGCCCAGGGCGGCCCAGTACATGCTGCTGGGCATGCGCTTTAGTTTTGCGCGGGCGGTGTTGCCAATGACGCCGAGCTTCTCGTCACCTTGGCCGAGCGCATAGATCAGCTGCAACTCCGACTCGCGAAACCGCTTGCTCATCTCCGTCGATGAACGATTGCCCTGGGTGGCTTCCTGCATCAGCCACGGAATGAACAGGGTGTACCGCAGCCGAGTCTGCAAAACCGAGGTGCCAGGGAAAAGCGCGTCGGCGAACGCGTCCCTTATTGACCCGATGCCCAGTTCGTCGATCGTGCCTTCTTCCTTGAAGAGGTCGACGACTTCGAGCATCTTCCGACGTTGCTCGTTGTCGGTGTCCAGCCAACCAAAGGTAGAAACCACGACTCGATTGTGTCCTGTTGCACCGACACTTGCGCGCACTTCGGGGCAAAGGGCGTGTCCGGTTGATTAACTGACCGGGTGCACGAACATGAAGACTTCGCTTGGGCGGCGCCTGATGAACTGGCGCGAATGGCGAGCGACGACACTCCGTGGCGGTACTACGAGCAGACGGTGGTGCAGTTCGATGCGCCCGCTTGCTCTGGTCGCGTGGTTCCGGTGTCTCTCGGGGGTGGCGACGAATCACCGCCGCTCGGGTCGTTACATGTCGTCACCGCGGTCCAGCCCGATGGTGAGCCCGGAAGCGCCGACAGTCTCGCGCGTCTTGGGGTTCTGGATAGAGAGCTGACGGCCGCTGGGATCCGCGCGATCCCTGCCGTTGGCTCAAGCCTTGACGGCGGCCATGCTGAAGAGAGTCGTGCGATCTTCGGTCTCAGCGACGACCAGGCGCGGCAGCTTGGGCTGAGGTTCGGGCAGGTCGCCGTCTTCGCATGGAGTGGCTCGAGATGGTCCTTGTCGGCGTGTGCGAGCGATCGCCAGACCCACCGAGGTTGGAAGTGGATCACTGAGGTTGAGCGGATAAGCGACGTGTAACTTACGAGGGCGCAGGACGCTCTGGTCGATCGTTTTGATCGTGCCATCGCTCTTTAGATCTAAAAGTTCACGCTTGTCGAGAGGATCTGTCTTGCCCGCCAATATCGTCTCACTGACGCGACTCAATGGATTTCCGGCGTTCCACTGTTTGCACTGCGGCGCATTGATCTTCGGGGAGGACGGTCCTACCGAGAGTTTCTGCGAGCACGTATCAGTCTTCGTGGACTGGGCCGGGGAACCCGAAGTCGGACCAGCCGCTGCAGACGACCTCACGGACAAGCTCGACGAGATCGAAGTCGACGTACCTGAAGAGCTGGTTGCCCTGTTCGGCGATGACACCATTGTGTTCGAGTTGGCGGAGCAGGCACGCGGTGGTGGCCATGATGGTTCTGTCTGCCTGGTTGCGCTGACAGCCGACCATTACGATTCCGGCGACGACTAGTTTCCATAGGCGCCCGGCTGGGGCGTTGTGCGTTCTCGGCGCCAAGAGATCCGCGCGTGCGTGGCGCCGTCAGATTTCGGCCTCTCACACCGCTAGTTTCGCCGGCTGTCGTCATCTCGTCGGCTTGGGAGGTTGCTCGGGATGCCATAGTGGCGCCATGTCCTCCATCGAACCGGTGCCGATGCCCGTCTGGTCCGGATTTCTCAAGCCCGTGCTCGAAGTGATGGCCGACGGGACAGCGTGGAGTCGACGCGACTTGTACAAGTCGGTGTGCGACCACGTCGGGCTCACCGCAGACCAGCTTGCGGAGGCGCTGTCATCGGGAGAGTCGCGGGCAGAGAACAGAATCGGCTGGGCAGTGAGTGCTTTGTTCAAGGCCGAGCTGATCGAGAAGCCGCAGCGCGGTACTTACCTGCTCAACGCTGCGGGTCGGGCGTTCCTCGAAAAGCACCCCGGCGAGGTGTCGGAGAAGACGCTCAAGACGCTGCCCGTCTATCAGGTGTATCTCTCGTCCATCGGCACTGGCGAGCCCGCGGCGAAGAGCGTAGCGATGGAGCCGAGCGCCGACGAGTTGGCTGATCCGCTCGAGATGATCGAGAACGGCGTCGCCGCCTTGCACAGCGAGGTATCAGCCGATCTGCTCAAGCGGCTTCGCGAACAGGATCCGAGTTTTCTCGAGCAGTCAGTGCTCGACGTGCTCGTCGCCATGGGTTACGGCGGAACTGAACAGCGCGCGACCGTCCTGGGTGGGTCGGGCGACGGTGGTGTCGACGGCGTCATTGATCAGGATCCGTTGGGACTTGAGCGGGTGTATGTCCAAGCGAAGCGTTACGGCAAGGACAACAGCGTCCAACGACCTGACATCCAGGGATTCGTCGGCGCGCTGCACGGTGTAGGGGCGAATCGGGGCGTGTTCATTACGACCAGTCGCTTCTCGTCGGGGGCGACTGAGTATGCCAAGGGCATCAACACTCGCGTGGTGCTCATCGACGGCCAGCGGCTCACCGAACTGATGATCAAATACGGTGTTGGCGTGCAGAAGCGGCAAGTGTTTACAGTTGTCGAAGTCGACGAGGACTACTTCGAGTGATCGTTGACGATGTGTTTCGTCGCGACGGCAGTCGAGATTAGTCCACGTGAACTCATCCTGTACGGCGCCGATCGCCGTCGCGCAGGATGAATGGAGGGCGAAGCGAGTAACGACTAGCGATGCGAATGACGACCCGAACCCTGAAGGCGGGACGAGCCGCCTGACGCGATCGTTCCCGGCCGGGTCGAGTCCACCGGTTCGCGGGATTGTGCGTTGGGCCATGGCATGGACGTCGAGTTCACCTATTCGGCGCGTGACTCCGGCATCGCTGGCGAAGATGTCCACAGGATTTCTGCAGCTATCGCGTAATGCGGGAACGCCCGCGATGTCGACGAGGGCTTTGCGCGGGGTCTCAAGTCGTTGAAAGACGAAACGGTCGCCGAATTCGACGCAACCAGGGGTTGAAGACCTCTAGCGTAGTGTTTGCTCGCTTCTGTCCTACAAGCGAAGCGGTCGGGGGAGTGGCATGGCGCAGGATCTCGGGCTGTTCATGATCGACATGCTTTATGAGCGACTCATGGTCGATGACGAGTGGTCGATGCGAGGACCGCGCGGATTCACGTGGTGGTCGTATCGTTTGGCCCAACACGTCGAGGCCAGTGTGCCCGTCCGAGTCGGCGACGCGGACGTCTGTGAGATCCGCATCTGGACCGAGTTGGTCAACAACGTTGATCCGAACAGCCCCGCAGCCGACGTCGTGGCCATGCCCAACATGCAGGCCACGCTCAGCGCGACGATATGGGATCCGAACCGCCGCACCATCACCGATTACTGCACGGCCGTTGTGCACCCGGAGACCGCCGACTGGATGGCCTGGTTGCTCCCGGTCGCCGCACTCCTGCAGAACACCGCCGCGCACTCGCGCGCACACGCATTGGCAGATGCGCTGAACGGAACTCCGGCTGAATCCAACCACCCCACGAACGGCCAGCGGCCGCAGGCAGACGAGCTGCTCAGCGCCCCCGAGCGGATCACCGGGCCCGACGGCAGCCAGCGTTCGAAGTTCATCGGTCCGATAACCCGCGCTGTCGCGCAAACGATCGGACGAATCGGCCTCGCCGGCTTCTCGACGGATACCGAGTTCGTCTGCGAACTTCCGTTCAGCGGACCTCGGCCCATCGCCATGGTGATCGACCCCGAGCCGGTGGAAACGGCGCTGCTCGAGATCTATCCAGATGTCGAGCACCCGCAGTTCGGAAGCGGAGCACTGATGACGGTCGCGCTTCCGCTGCATTTCGCGCCGGACGAGGTGATGCACGTAGCCAACAAGCTAAATGCGCTCGAGGCACAAGCAGCTCTTCCGGTCGATGGAGCGAAACCCACTGGAATGTCACTCGGGGTCCTGCTCGGTGCCTGGAGTCCGGACCCGCGCGTCGACTCTCGCGACCGCATCGCATTCAACTGCTTCCTGCCATCGGTGCTCGCGCGTCCGGCTCTGTTGGAGAACATGGTGCGTTGCCAGGTCATCAGATCGGATTTCTCTGCGCGGGCGCTCGGCGTGGCAACGCAAGGGGCGGAAAACTTCTGGCGTCGCGTCGCACTCGCTGGCGGATTCGACGAGGACGCCGCCGCCGACGAGCGCATCGAGGCCTCGGCGCGGGCCGACCTCGCCGTCAGAGTGGTGCGCGACGCAGCCAGCCAAGCGGGTGAGAAACCGACGACGATTCTCGCTGCAATCTGGCGCAGCATGGTCGAGGGCAAACCGGTGACCTGGCAACCCGCTGGACTGGTCGCGTCGGAAGTCGACACGGTGCAGGCAGTGGCAGCCCCGTCGTCCACGACGGGTGACGCCTCCGAGCAGGACGTCGGGCTTCAGCTGGTTGCCCGTCTGTACGACCAACTGATGGTCGATGACGCCTGGGCGCTGCCGGGCGAGCGCGGATTCACTTGGTGGAGTTACCGATTGGCCCAGCACGTCCAAGTCGGCCCACCGGTCTGGAACGGCGAAGTCAACTTGTGCGAGGTGCGGATCTGGACCGAAATGGTCCGCGACGTCGACCCCGCGAGTGATCCTCCGCAGGTTCTCGCGCCGATCAACGTCGAGGCGACGCTCAGCGCCGTGCTGTGGCAACCCGAGGAACGGCTGATCGTCGAGTGCTGTACCGCCACCGTCCATGAGCAGAACATCGGCTGGCTCAGCAAGGCCCTCACCATCGCCGCTGCCCTACAGAACGCGGACGCTCACGCGCGCGCCTGGGATCTCGCAAAAGCCTGCGGTGGTGTGCTCGACGTTTCCAGTCATCGTCTCAGCGGCGAGCGCCCCGACATGGACGACCTTCTCAACGTGCCGCGCGAGGTCGTCGCCAGAGCTGGTGCTCAGCCCTCGTCGTTCGTGGGCCGGCTGATGGCGGGTGTGCAGCCGTGGTTGGCGCAAATGTGCTTCTACGGATCGGCGGATGAATCCGACATGACCTGCGAGGTGCCCTACACCGGCAGCACCCCGGCGGCCCTCCTCTCCGAGCGCGGCGGGTCGATGAAGATCGAGACGTCGCTGGTACAGATCTTCACCGACATCCCGCACGCGGCCATCGGCAACGGCGCCCAACTGACCATGAAGCTCCCGGCTAGTCCATCGCCGGAACAAGTTGCCGGATGGGCGAACTGGCTCAATGCCAGTGAGGCGAACGGATCGTCGAGCACGCCGCTGCTGGGTGCCTGGTGCCCCGACCCGTCGGCCACGGAGGGGCGCACGCTGATCTTCCGCAGCTTCCTGCCAAACGTGATTGCCATGCCGGGGGCTCTGGAGAATCATGTCGCCTATCAGGCGACTCGGTCCCGCTTCGCGGCGGAGCACGTCGGGAACTGACTGGTCAAGTTGCGATCCCCGCTGGTCTCACCGAAGCTCACCCGCCGTGTCGGCTCTCCGTAGTTCAATGGGGCAATGGTGGCGGCAAACGAGCAATCCGTCCAGGACGTCATCCTGGAGTTACTAGACGACGATCCGGCGATACCCGAGGACGTCAGGGATGCGGTGCTCAATGCACTTGCAGAAGTTGCCGATTCCGGTGCGACCGTTGCCGCTCAGCCGGCGCCTACGTTTCTGACCAGCATCTCCGTCGTCGGTTTCCGTGGCATTGGTGGGCAAGCGCAGCTCGATCTGTACCCCGCCCCTGGGCTCACCGTGGTCAGCGGTCGCAACGGCTCGGGCAAGTCCAGCTTTGCCGAAGCGCTCGAGCTAGCCCTCACCGGAACGAGCTATAGGTGGTTCAACAAGAAGGAGACGCTTTGGGCAGAATCGTGGCGCAACGTGCATCGTCCGCACCCGTGCGCGATCAGAGTGGGCTTTACCGCCGAGCAGGTCGGCCCGTTCACGGTCGGTGTGACGTGGGAGAAGGACGCTGAACTCGATGCGCGGACGTCCTACACCAGGATGGGCGACGGCGAACATGTCGCAGGTACCGCCGCGCTCGGCTGGGCTCGTCCTATCGAACTCACCCGGCCGGTGCTCTCCTACGAGGAGTTGGGTCGGCTGTTCGACGGTGGCCCATCCGCGCTGTACGACGCACTGGCCAAACTATTGGGTCTCGAAGTGCTCGCAGATGCTGAGAAATGGCTACTGGCCGAGCTCAAGTCGTCGAGGACCCATCGTGATCGCGCCGGCGACGAGCGCAAGCGCGTGCTCGGGATGCTCGCTGAGAGCTCCGACGAGCGTGCGCAACAGGCCATCGGGCTGCTGAAGA
>NZ_CAXVWM010000156.1:0-7252 GCF_964263775.1 Agreia sp.
TCGGCAGCGCTGTGCTGTGAAGCGCCGTGATCTGAGGTAATCGTGCTCGTTGTTCGTTGGATGCTTCGCCGCCCCGTGACAGTGCTGTGCTGCGTCGTGGTGATCGTGCTGAGCATCGTCGGCTTCGCCTCCAGCACCTACGACTGGGGGTGGCAGCTCCTGGCCACGGGCCAGGACGACGTCTTCCGGCATCACCGGTGGTGGGGTCTCATCACGGCGTTCCTCGCGGTCGACGGGGGAGGCGCATTGGTCTTCGTCGTTCCCTTCATCGTGGTCGTCGTCGGCGCCGCTGAGCGGCTTATGGGTAGTTGGCGCACCGTCATCGTCTACGTCGGCGGCAGCGCCGCATCCGGTCTCATCGGCTTCGCGCTGAGCTGGGTCGAGAGCACCTACCTCGGATTCCTGCCGTTGAACGCACCCTCGATCGACGCCCTGTCGCCGGCGACGGGGGTGATCTGCGCCGCCACGGCCGCGAGTTCGTTCGCGTCGGCCCTGTGGCGTCGCCGGATGCGCCTGGGCGCGTCGTTCTTCGCCGTGACCTTCTTTCTCTACTCGGGTGGAGCAGGCGACTTCTACTCGCTCGTCGCGGTGCCGGTCGGGCTTGTGCTGGGGTTCGTGCTCGGCGGTTCGCGGTCGGGGTTCAGGCTGGTGCGAAGTTCGCACCACGAGATCCGAGCCCTGCTGGCCGCCGTCGTCGCCCTGAGCACGCTCGGTCCGGTCGTGGCCGCGCTGATCGGTTCGGGCAGCGGACTCCTCTCGATCTACGGCCTGCTGGCGGTCGATGTCGATCATCCGCGTGCCGCCCTCCTGGCCCTCTTGCCGGTCGCAGTAGGGGTCGTCGCCGCGTGGGGAATTCTGCGCGGCCGGCGTGCAGCTCTATGGCTGGCCGTAGGCCTCTTTCTGCTGATGTCGGCCGTGATGGTGGCCGTTTTCGTCGTGATCCAGCCGGAGACCATGGCGATTGTCGCCGAGGAGTCCAACCAGGCGGTCGACCCCTACATCTGGCAGACCCTGACGGGCAGCGCGCTGTGTGCGATCCTGCCGCTGGTCGGAGCCGCATTGCTGATCGCGCTGAGGCGGCATGTCGACGTTCGCACATCGCTCGCGAGTGCACGCCGGTTCGTGATAATTACAGCGAGTGCCCTTACGGGTGCCGCAGTCCTGTCTTTTGTTGGAATGCTGAGCATCCGAGAGCAGTTCAGGCCGGCGATCGATGCCCTCGACCTTCTGCGCGCACTGCCGCTGCGTCTCGTGCCACCGACGTTCGTGGTCTCCGACGGGCTCGCTTTCGTTCCGGCGACCCGGTGGGCCTATGTGCTGTGGTCGTTGCCGCCGGCCCTCCTCTGGATCGCAGTGCTCGTCGCATCCTGTCTTCTCATCTTCAGCCGCAACTCCGTCGTCGACGACGACGATCGACTCCGCGCCCGGGCGATCCTCGAGCGCGGCGGCGGCCACACGCTGTCGTTCATGACGACCTGGCCCGGTAACTCGTTTTGGTTCGATCCGCAGACCGATGCGGCCGTGGCCTACCGGGTGCAGGGCTTCGTGGCCGTCGCCGTGGGTGGGCCCTTTGGTCCGGCCTACACTGACGCCCGGGTCGTGGAACGGTTCGTGCGCTTCTGCGGCGACCGGGGATGGACGGCCACGTTCTACGGGGTCGACGATGCCGCACTCGACTCATTCGCGGCCTTGCGCTGGCAGCGTCTCAAGGTCGCGGAAGAGGCCATTCTGCGCCCTCTCGACTGGAATCCGACCGGCAAGAAGTGGCAGGACATCCGCACGGCCGTGAACAAGGCGGAGCGCGCCGGAGTCGTGGCGCGCTGGATTTCGTGGAGGCAGCTGTCGTTGCCCCAAAAAGCTCAGATCCAGGCCATTTCGGAGGCGTGGGTCGCCGAGAAAAACCTTCCGGAGATGGGTTTCACGCTCGGCGGTCTCGACGAACTCGCCGACCCGTCGGTACGACTCATGCTCGCCGTCGATGCTGGGGGCTCGATCGTGGCCGTCACCAGCTGGCTTCCGCTCTACGGTTCGGATGGTGGCGGGCGGGCGCCGCGCGTCTCGGGCTACACGCTCGACTTCATGCGGCGCCGGCCCGATGCCGCGAACGGAACGATGGAGTTCGTGATCGCCGCCACGGTGGAGCAGGCCAAGGCCGACGGGTTGGAACTGCTGAGCCTGTCTGGGGCGCCGCTCGCGAATGCCGCACCGGAGTCGTCTTCTCGGGAAGCGAGCGCGAGCGTCGTGGCCCAGCTGCTCGACTATGTCGGACGGTCGCTGGAGCCCGCCTATGGCTTTCGGTCGCTGCTGAACTTCAAGAAGAAGTTCCAGCCAGAATTCGTTCCGCTCTGGCTGATCTATCCCGACACCACCGATCTGCCGGCGGTGGGTGCGGCCGTCGGGCGGTGCTACCTGCCGCAACTGTCCGTGCTGCACCTGAGCAGGCTTCTGCGTGATCTGAGGCCGAAGGCGATACCGGAGGTGCATCGTGAATCGACTTCTTGACCTGGCCATCACACAGGTCCCCGTGGTGTCGGTCGTCTATGCGGTGGCGCTCGTGGCCGTCGTGCTGCTCGTGGTGAGGCGGCCCAACGGGCGATGGACGCGAGGGCGCTGGCTCGCAAACGCGGCTCTCGCTGCCACGGCCGGTGCTCTCGTCGGTCTCGGTCTGACCTGGCTCCTGTCAGATCGTCTCGATCTTTTCGGAGCCGCCCTGACCCAGGTCGTGCGGGTATGGATTGCGGCGGGCTGCGCCGCCGCCGCAATCGCGATCGTGTCGCTGCTCGTGGCGCTGCGACGCGCATCCTGGATGCGTGCGATCGCGTCGGCGCTCGCGCTCGTTCTGTTCGCGATCGCGACGGCCACGGCCGTGAACGTCGACTTCGGGCAGTACCCCACGGTGCGCAGCGTGCTCGGCATCAGCGCGATTCCCGACGAGTCGACCCAGCCCCTGCCGACGACGGCGTTGTCGCCCGCACCACGTGCGGCGCAGCCGTCGATCGGCGACTGGGTGGCCCCGGCGACCATGCCGAAGACCGGAACGCTGACGGCCGTCGCGATTCCGGCATCCGAGTCGGGGTTCGCGGCACGGCCTGCAATCGTGTACCTGCCGCCCGCCGCGCTCACGGCCGATCCGCCGAACCTGCCCGTGCTCATCATGTTGTCGGGCCAGCCGGGCAGCCCGCAGGACCCGTTGGTGACGAACAAACTGCAGCAGGCGCTCGACGCCTACGCGGCGGGGCACGATGGACTCGCTCCGATCGTGGTCTCTCCCGACCAGCTCGGCGACCCGACCGACAACCCCATGTGCGTCGACTCGTCGCTCGGCAACTCGCAGAGCTACCTGACTATCGACGTGGCGAACTGGATCAGGGCAAACCTCAACGTGATCGACGATCCGCACTACTGGGGAATCGGCGGACTGTCGCAGGGCGGCACGTGCTCGATTCAGCTCGGCGCCGGCTTTCCGAACCTGTTCGGCGTGATCCTCGACGCGTCGGGCGAGGAGTATCCGCGTATCGGCGACGCACAGAAGACCGCCGACGCGGCATTCGGAGGCAGCCTTGCCCGCTACGAGGCTGCTTATCCCGCCGCGATCATGCGACAGCATGCGCCGTATGCCGACACGTTCGCCGTGTTCGGGGTGGGGTCGAACGACACCGCGTTCCTCCCTCAGGTGAAGGCGATCTACGCCGATGCGCAGGCCGCCGGAATGACGTCGACGTACCTCGAGGCCGAGGGCAGCGCGCACGATGTCACGACCTGGTCGTATGTTTTCTCGCAGGGGCTGCAGCTGATCGCCGACCACTGGAAGCTCGCCGGTTCCGCGGGGTAGCGATTCGGCTCGGTGCGCTCCTCGGGCCTGCTCAGTACCGGATGGCGTCGATCACCTTCACGCGCACGGCCACGAGCGCGGGCAGCAGGCCGGCCAGCGCACCCACCGCCGTCGCCGCGACAAGGCCGAGCAGCGCAGCCTCGGCTGGGAAGGCCGGGAAGTCGCTGACGAGGCCCTGACCGACGAGCTCCATGGTCCACGGGTTCTGCACGAGCAGAATCGCCGCGATCACACCCACGGCCCCGGCGGCGATGGTGGCGACCACGCTCTCCATCATCACGGCGAAGAACACGCGGCCGGCCGTCGCGCCGAAGCTTCGCCGAATACCGATCTCCCGCACCCGCTGCTTCACTGTCACGAGCGCGATGTTCACCAGGCCGAGTGCCCCGAGCAGCAGCACGAGCACGGCGATTCCGCCGACGACGAGCTTTGTCACGAGAAAGGGGTCGTCGCCGTACTGGGCGTAGTCCTGGCGATAGACGTCGACCTGAATGCCGTCGGTGCCGCCGCCGGGAGTTGCGAGCGCCGACGAGAAGTCGCGCTTCACGATCTCCATCAGCTGGTCGGAGATGGCGGGAGGCACCCACATCTCGTACTGCGTGGATCCGGCGCGGGGATCCTGCACGGCAGCCGAGGGCCGGGCCGCCTGCATCGCCGAGAGGTGGTCGGCGAGCATGAACATCGCGGGTTCGGTCTCGTACGACGCCGCCGGGTACACGCCCACGATCACCGCGTTCGTGCCAGGGCTGCCGCCCTGCGCGCCCAGCTCGACGGTCGGGTGCGTGAGCAGGTCGGGGCTGCCGAGCCGCTCCCAGAAGATCTGGTTCACGACGAGGGTGGGGGCGAGGAGCGTGGCGTCGTTGGGCGTGAACCACTCGCCCTCGGTGAGGCGCACGCGGTGCATCTCGCCGTAAGGCTGGTCGACGGCCTGGGTCTGAACGTCGACGACCCCGGTGGGGAAGGGCACGGCCTGCGTGGTCTGCACCACCCGGCTGCCGTAGGTGATGTCGTAGCGTGTGAGTGTCTCGGCCCACGTCGCATCCATGGTCGTCGAATCGATCGCCGCGCCGTCGTTGCGGACCGCCGAGACGTAGAGCGATGCGGGGCGCCCGCTCTGCCTCTCGCTCAGTTCCTCGCTCGCCTGCTGAACAATGCCGCCCAGGGCGACCACCGTGGTGAGGGAGCAGACGGCCACCGCCACGCCGATGAGCGACAGGAGCACGCGGGTGCGGTGCACGCGCAGTTCCTGCCAGGCCTCGATCACCGCTCCGACGAGACTGGTGAATGCGCGATTCACGACGCTGCCTCCTGCGTCTCAGTCAGCGCGGCGTGGCTGCGGGTCAGTACCCCGCGGTCGAGGCGCAAATGATCACGGGCGCGCGCGGCTATGGCAGGGTCGTGGGTGATGGTCACGAGGGCCGCGCCGGTTCTGGTTGCCACGTCGTCGATGAGCTGCATCACCGAGCTGCCGGTGTCGAGGTCGAGGGCGCCCGTGGGCTCGTCGGCGAGGATGAGCCGGGGCCCGCGCACGAGGGAACGGGCGATGGCGACGCGTTGCTGCTCGCCGCCCGAGAGGCGGTCGGGCATGCTGTCCATACGGTTTCCGAGCCCGACCTCGTCGAGCATCTCGGCGGCGAGCTTCTTGCGACGCCAGAACGCCCTGCCCTCGGCGTAGAGCAGAGGCATGGCGACATTCTCGAGGGCCGTGCGTCCCGGCAGCAAGTTGAACTGCTGGAACACGAAGCCGATCTGCGCGCCGCGCAGCCGATCGCGTGCCGCGCCCGAATACGACTTGACCGGTTTGCCGTCGAACGCCAGAAGACCGCTCGTGGGCATGTCGAGCAGGCCGAGCAGGTTGAGCAGCGTCGATTTGCCCGATCCCGAGCGGCCGACTATCGAGATCCGGTCTCCCGCTTCGACGCTGAGGTCAACGCCATTCAGGATGGTCAGGGCCGGCTGGTCGGGCGGCATCACGGTGCGTGTGACGTCGCGCAGCTCGAGCAGGCTCACCGGGCGGAGACCGAGACGCAGTCGATCGCTTCGGGCGGGCAGCCCGACGGGTCGGCCAGCGCGCCGGGGGCGAACTGCAGTATCTGGTCGCCCTCGACGAGGCCGCCCGTGATCTCCACCTGTGATCCGTCGTTCAGGCCGAGGCCCACGGCGCGTTCCTCGGTGTTGCCGTCGGCCAGCGAGACCCACACGGTGCCGCTCTGGGCAGCACCGCGCACGGCCGTCGTCGGCACGACGAGAACGTTCTCGGCCTTGCCTCCGGAGATGGTCATCTGGGCGGCAAGGCCGGAGAAGACGGTGATCCCAGTGGGAATGGGGCAGCTGACGGTCGTGGTCGAGCCGCCGCCTGCGCCGCCCGTTCCGGTTCCGGATGCTCCGGCTCCGCCGGTGGTGTCGCCACCCGTTCCCCCGCCCTCGCTTCCGGCCAGGGGCGTGGTGATGCGGAGGCCCGTGCAGGTGAACGCCGCCGGCCCTCCGGTGATGGCGATCGAGGCATCCGTCGGCTGGTCGACGAGCCGGTACCGCTGCTCGGCCTGCAGCGACCCCGAAACCGAGAAGGTGGGTGGCGCGATCTGACCGGCGACCATACCGATGGTCACGTCCTGTCCTGAGATCACGCCGAGCGAACTGAGCACGCCCGCCGCCGGCGCGATGACCTGCTCGTAGCGGTAGATCGGCGGCTTCGTCTTTCCCTCGTCATCGATGGTGTCATCGGGCGCGCGAACGATCTCGACCTTGACGTCGAAGACGGTGTCGCCCGCCGCCACCGTGGAGCCCTGCGGGAAGAAGATCTCGTCGACGGTGCCGGCCGCAGTCGACTTGAGCGGAGCCGCCGGGTCGGCCGAGACGGTCGCCTGCACCACGACGTCGTTCACGATCGTGCCGAGAGCGACGGGAATGACCGGCTCGATGATCTCGCCGGTGGGAACCGCCGACACGTCTTCGGCCCGGTCGGGAAAGAAGGCGAGCTTGCCGAGGGCCACGGCGATGACTGCCACGAGAAGGATGCGGAGGATCGGAAAAACCCATTTTCGAACAACGCCCACGCCCGCTCCTTCGATCACGTACCGATACGACTATTGCAGATCAGGCTGACTGACTCGTGCGGGGGAGCGCTGTTTCGCGCCGCCCGATCGATATCGATCTGAGACTCGAAGTCTCATGATCTGATGCATCGCGCACGCGTTGCGTGCGAGATTAGAAGCGATCACGAAAGGGGCGGGGTCGATGAAACATGTAGACCATGCTGTTCCTGCGCTCGAGACGTGGATGGCAACACACTCCGCCGCGCTGCGCTGGCGCCTACTGACCGGTGGTCGAGGCGGCGAGTTCGATCTCGGCGACTCCCCGCATTCCGCTGCTCTTCAGGTCGTCGACGGCGAGTGGCAGCTTCGGCTGCAGACCGCGAAA
>NZ_CAXVWM010000157.1:0-2985 GCF_964263775.1 Agreia sp.
CATCCCGAGGTCTTCGACGTGCTGCTGCAGGTTCTGGATGACGGCCGCCTCACCGACGGACAGGGCCGCACGGTCGACTTCCGCAACACGATCCTGATCCTCACGTCGAACCTGGGGTCGCAGTATCTTGTCGACGGGTCGCTGACCGCCGAGCAGAAGGAGGAGGCCGTGCAGGCGCTCGTGCGCCAAGCGTTCAAGCCCGAGTTCGTGAACCGGCTCGACGACATCGTGGTGTTCCAGGCGCTCACCCGCGAAGACCTCGCTCAGATCGTGTCGCTCTACGTCGACCGGCTGGCCCGCCGCATCGGCGACCGTCGGCTCGAGCTGGCCGTCACACCGGATGCCCGTGCCTGGCTCGCCGAGAAAGGCTACGACCCGATCTACGGCGCGCGTCCACTGCGCCGCCTGATGCAGCACGAGATCGACGATCGCCTCGCGACGGAGATCCTCCGCGGCACGGTGCGCGACGGCGACACAGTGCGCGTCGACCTCGACGACGCGGGCGACGGCCTCACGGTGACGGCGGAGCCGCCCGCGGCTCCCTGAGCCGACCCGTTCCTGAGCCTGTCGAAGGACCGCCTTCGACGAGCTCAGGGAACGGAGCCGCTACTCGTTGACGAGAACGATCTCGTCGAGCGGAAAGCGCTCGCGCGGGGCCTTCTCGCGGGCGATCGCGCCCTCTTCGCCGAGGGCCTCGGGTGTGTCGAGCGTTCCGAGCGCGGTGACCGTGAGGGGCGTGAGGTTCTCGGGAATCGAGAACGCGTCGCGCAGACCGTCGGCGATGATTCCGCCCATCTGGTGAACGTGCAGGCCTTCGTGGTGCGCCTGGATCGACATGTGGGCGACGGCCTGGCCCAGGTCGTATGAGGCCAGCCCGCGCGGCTTGCCATCGAGGTCGGCGGTCTCGGCCAGGTTCACGATCAGCACGGCGGCGTTCGGGGTCCAGGCCTGGTTGAAGCCCATGAGGTTCGAGACGATCGAGTCGAAGGCGGGGGTTCCCCGGCGGGCGACGATGAAGCGCCACGGCTGCGTGTTGCTCGCCGACGGCGACCAGCGGCCGGCCTCGAGAATGGATGCGAGTGCGGTCTCGTCGATGGCGACGGAGGGGTCGTAAGAGCGGGGGCTCCAGCGAGCAGCGAGCACCTCGAGAATCGGAGCGCTTGTCTCTGAAGCGCGGGCGACGCTGGTGGTGGTGGTGAGTGTCATGAACAGTGTCCTTACGGTGTGCTTCGTCGCATCCCCCGTGTGGCGGATGCGTGGGCCAGGCATCCATTGCCTAGCTATGCAAACGCATAGACCCTCTCGATATTCCCGGTGCGCTCAGAAACCGGATGCGAGCAGTTCCTCCAGGCGCGCCGCGAACGCGTCGACGTCGGCCTCGGTCGTGTCGAACGAGCACATCCAGCGCACCTCACCCGTCGACGGATCCCAGTCGTAGAAGCGGAAAGTCTCGCGCAGCCGATCCGCGACCTCCGGAGCCACGATCGCGAACACCGCGTTCGACTGCGTGGGCTGGGTGATCGTCACGCCGTCGAGCCCCTCGACCGCCTGCCGCAGCCGCTGGGCCATCGCGTTGGCGTGCGAGGCGGAGCGCATCCAGAGCCCGTCGTTCGGCCCGCCCTCGAGCAGCGCGATGAGCTGCGCCGAGACGAAGCGCATCTTGCTCGAGAGCTGCATGTTGAGTTTGCGCAGGTAGCTCAGGCCCTCGGATGCGTCGGGGCTGAGCACCACGACCGCCTCGCCGAACATCAGCCCGTTCTTCGTGCCGCCGAACGACAGAACGTCGACGCCGGCGTCGGAGGTGAACGACCGGAGCGGAACGCCGAGGTAAGCGGCGGCGTTGGAGATGCGGGCGCCGTCCATGTGCAGGGTCATGCCCCGGGAATGCACGTGCTCGGCGATGGCTCGAACCTCGTCGGGGGTGTAGGCCGTGCCGAGCTCGGTGGTCTGCGTGATCGAGACCGCCAGCGGCTGCGCCCGGTGCTCGTCGCCCCAGCCCCAGGCCTCGCGGTCGATGAGCTCGGGCGTGAGCTTGCCATCCGGCGTCGGCACCGTCAGCAGCTTGAGGCCGGCGACGCGCTCGGGCGCGGCGTTCTCGTCGGTGTGGATGTGCGCGGTCTGCGTGCAGATGACCGCCCCCCAGCGGGGAAGCATCGACTGCAGACTCAGCACGTTCGCGCCGGTGCCGTTGAACACGGGAAAAGCCTCGACGCCGTCGCCGAAGTGCTCGGCCATCACATGCTGCAGGCGCGCCGTGTAGAGGTCTTCGCCATAGGCGATCTGGTGTCCGCCATTCGCCGCGGCGACGGCGGCGAGAACCTCGGGATGCACGCCGGCGTAGTTGTCGGATGCGAAACCCCGGTAGTCGAGGTCGTGGAGTCTCAGGGGCGCGGCGGTCTCGGTCGATTCGGTCACGCATCCAGTCTCGCCCACCGGTCGCGCACGGGCGTTGCGTTCGGCGCGGCTTTGTTGCCGGGCTCCGTGCTGCCGGCGCTCACCCCTCGACCCCGAGGGTCGGCCAGCGTCGGGTTCCGGTCCAGCCGCGTGTCGTCAACTCGGCTTCTAGCGTGTGCAGCAGGTGGCCGGGGTTTCGGATGTCGGGGATCACCGCCTCGATCGACTTATAGTCGATGCGGTCGAGCTCGCGACGGCGAACCACGTCGCGCTGCCACTGCGACCTGTCGGTGAGATGGCCGTCTCCCTGATATTCGAGGCCGACGGCGTAGCCGGGAATTCTGAGGTCTGGCTGGGCGATCGTGTCGCCCCGCGCATCCAGAATCGGCTCGTTGACGATCGGATCGGGAAACCCCGCGCTTTGCACGATCAGTCGCAGTCGTGTCTCATAGGGGGAGTCGACGCGCTCGCGCACGAGCTCGAGCGCGCGGGCGATGACGCTTGCGTGGCGACGAGAAGGATGCTCGACCGCCGCCACGCGCAGCTGCGGGATCGTGACGAAGGGGATGTGGCTGCCGTCGCGCTGGCGTA
>NZ_CAXVWM010000158.1:0-3461 GCF_964263775.1 Agreia sp.
GGCAAGTCGACGCTGCTGCGGCTGCTGCTCGGCCGCACCGCTCCGAGCGAGGGAATGGCGAGTCTCGGAGCCAGTGTGGCGATCGGCGAGATCGACCAGGCCCGAGCCGTGCTCGCGGGCTCCGCGACGCTCGCCTCGAGCTTCGAGGCGCAGGTGCCCGACTGGCCCGTCGCCGAGATCCGCACCCTGCTGGCGAAGTTCGGTCTCAAGGCCGACCATGTGTCGCGCCCCGTCGACGAGCTCTCGCCCGGTGAGCGAACGCGGGCGGGCCTCGCGCTGCTGCAGGCCACGGGCGTCAATCTGCTGGTGCTCGACGAGCCCACCAACCACCTCGACCTCGTGGCCATCGAGCAGCTCGAGCAGGCGATCGAGTCCTACGAAGGAACGCTTCTGCTCGTCACTCACGACCGGCGCATGCTCGAGACCGTGCGGCTCGACCGGCACTGGCAGGTCGATGCCGGTCGAGTGATCGAACGATAGGGTCGAACAATGAGCAGCGTCGCCGTCGTCCCCGGATCTTTCGACCCCGTCACCCTTGGGCATCTCGATGTCATCTCACGCGCCGCGCGCCTCTTCGACGAGGTTCACGTGCTCGTCGTGCACAACCCGGCCAAGACCGCGCTGCTGCCCATCTCGCAGCGCGTCCGTCTCATCGAGCAGGCCATTCTCGACGAGGGTCTGCCCTCGAACATCGTGGTCAGCTCGTGGAGTGTCGGGCTGCTCGTCGACTATTGCACTGACGTCGGGGCGCGCGCTCTCGTCAAGGGAATCCGCTCTCAGGTCGACGTCGCCTACGAGACGCCGATGGCCATCGTGAACCGCAACCTGGCCGGGGTCGAGACGGTCTTCCTGCTGCCCGACCCCGCGCACGCGCACGTGTCGAGCTCGCTCGTGCGACAGGTGTCGTCGCTCGGTGGCGACGTGTCGCCCTACGTGCCCACCGTCGTGGCCGACTTTCTGAACACGCAGTAGGGCCTGAACACGCAGTAGGGGCAGCGCCTCGAAACCTGTTCTTCACACGCGAGTGGGAGGATGGAGCCATGTCTGATCTCTCCATCGGCTACGCCGCCATGCTCGAGCAGTTCCACCCCACCGAGGCCGTCGCCCTGTCGGCTCTGGCTGAACAGCACGGCTTCACGGGCGTGATGGCGGCGGATCACTTTCAGCCCTGGGTTCCGCAGCAGGGCCAGAGCGCGTTCGTCTGGGAGGTTCTCGCCGCGCTCGGCGAGCGCACCACGGGAGACTTCGGACCGGGCGTCACCGCACCGACGTTCCGCTGGCATCCCGCGATGGTGGCCCAGGCATCCGCAACCCTGGGCGCCATGTACCCGGGCCGGCATTGGCTCGGCCTCGGATCGGGCGAGGCGCTCAACGAGCACATCGTGGGCGGCTACTGGCCCGAGGCTCCCGAGCGCATCAACCGCATGTTCGAGGCCATCGAGATCATCAACAAGCTCTTCACCGCGTCGATCGCCCACAAAGACGTGAAGCACTCCGGCCAGTTCTACAAGCTCGAGTCGACGAGGCTGTGGACCATGCCGCCCGTGGCCCCCGAGATCCTTGTCGCCACGGCCGGACCCGTCACCGCCAAGAGGGCGGGCCGCCACGTCGACGGCCTGATCACGGTCGGAGCGCCGCTTGCCAAGATCGAGGGCCTGTTCGCCAAGTTCGACGAGGGCGCGCGCGAGGCGGGCAAAGACCCGTCGACGATGCCGCGTGTGCTTCAGCTGCACATGTCGTGGGCCGAGACCGACGAGATCGCGCTCGTCAACGCCATGACCGAGTGGCCGAACGGCGGAATGAAGTTCCCGAAGGGCGACATCCGCTCGCCGTTCGAACTCGAGCAGATGGCCAAACTCGTGCGACCCGAAGACTTCGAAGGGCGCCTTGTCATCTCGAGCGATCCCGATGTGCACCGCGCCTACATCCAGAGCTTCATCGACCTGGGCTTCGACCGCGTCTATCTGCACAACGTCGGCCGCAACCAGAAAGAGTGGATCGAGGTCTTCGGCCGCGACGTACTGCCGAAGCTGCACCGCTAGTGTCTCGTCGCGACGCCGCCGAGGTTCGGCTGATCGGCATCGAGGGTGTTCCCGAGGTCTCGCCGGGCGATGACCTCGGGGTGCTCATCCTCTCTGCCCTTCACGACCAGGAGCTCGCCCTCGAAGACGGCGACATCCTGGTGGTCACGTCGAAGATCGTCTCCAAGGCAGAAGGCCGGGTGATCGCGGCCACCGATCGTGAGGACGCGATCACGCGCGAGACGGTGCGGCTCGTGGCGTCGCGGGCGCATCCGGGAGGCGTGACGCGCATCGTCGAGAACCGACAGGGCCTCGTGCAGGCCGCCGCCGGAGTCGACGCGAGCAACACCCCCGAGGGCACAGTGCTGCTGCTTCCCGTAGACCCGGATGCCTCGGCGCGCGCCCTGTGCGCGGCCGTGCGTCAGTCATCCGGTGCCCGTATCGGAATCATCGTTTCGGACACCCTCGGCAGGCCGTGGCGCGAGGGCCAGATCGACGCGGCCATCGGCGCGGCCGGGGTGCGCATCATCGACGACCTGCGCGGCAGCACCGACACGTTCGGGCAGACGCTGTCGGTGACGCAGGCCGCGACAGGCGACGAGCTCGCATCGGCAACCGACCTCGTGAAGGGCAAGGCCTGGGGCGTGCCGGTCGCCCTGGTGCGCGGACTCGAGCGGCTCGTCGTCGACACGCTCGACACTCCCGCCCGCGCGCTGGTGCGGTCGCCCGAGAGCGACATGTTCAGGCTCGGCTCCGACGAGGCGAACGCGCAGGGTTTCGCAGAGGGCTACGCGAAGGGCGTGTCGGATGCGCGTCGCGGCCACCGTGCGCCGGCCCGGCCGTCGCGGGTGCGGTTGCGCAGGCGAGCGCGATGAGCGCCACGGGCGAATGGGTCGTCGTGATGCCGGTGAAGGGCACCGCAGGGGCGAAGAGTCGGCTTCTCGGCGGGCTCGCCGAAACGGAGATTCCCGAGTCGCGCCGCGCCGACTTCGCGCTGGCGCTCGCACTCGACGCGGTCGACGCCGTGCGTGCCGCGCTTCCGGTCGTGCGCGTCATCGTGGTGACGAGCACCGAGGTGTCGGAGCGTTTCGAGGCCCTCGGCGCCCTGGTGCGTCGCGATCCGGGAACCGGACTCAACGCCGCGTTCACCCGGGGCATCCGCGCAGCAATGGAACTCAACCCGGGTCGCCCTGTCGCGGCCCTGATGAGCGACCTCGCCTCTATTCGGCCCCGAGACGTGACCGCAGCGCTCGAACTCGCGGCGTCGCATCCGCTCGGCATGCTCACAGACAAAGACGGCACGGGCACCACGATGATCACCGCTATCTCGCCCCGCGAACTCGTTCCACGATTCGGCCTCGGATCCGCGCGGAGGCACCGGGAGGCGGGCCACGTCGAGCTCGACATCGCTCGTGGCGACCGGATGCGCCTCGACGTCGA
>NZ_CAXVWM010000159.1:0-3563 GCF_964263775.1 Agreia sp.
GCCGTGCTCGCGGCCGACCACGGACAGCCCGAAAAAGGCCACACCACCCTCACCGAGGTCGCCGGCCCCACGCAGCAAATCGCGCCCATGACAGACCATCCCACCAACGTCGACCCCGACACGGGTTTCGGCGAGCCGATGAACGTGGCGCGCACCATCCAGACCCTGGAAGACGCGGGTGTTGCGGGAATGCACCTCGAAGATCAGGTCAACCCGAAGCGCTGCGGCCACCTCGACGGCAAGCAGGTTGTCGACCTCGACACGGCGCAGAAGCGCATCAAGGCCGCCGTCGAGGCACGTCGCGATCCCAATTTCTTGATCATGGCTCGAACGGATGCCCGCGGTGTCGACGGCCTGCAGGCCGCAGTGGATCGCGCCAAGGCCCTCGTGGACGCCGGCGCCGACGCCATTTTTCCCGAGGCGATGGCGTCACTCGAGGAATTCGCCGCCGTGAGGGCGGCTGTCGACGTTCCGATCCTCGCCAACATGACGGAGTTCGGCAAGAGCGAGCTCTTCACCACGACGCAGCTTGCCGACGTCGGCCTCAACCTCGTGATCTTCCCGGTATCGCTTCTTCGGCTTGCAATGGGAGCGGCCGAGTTGGGACTCGACACGATCACGCGAGAGGGATCACTCACATCGATGCTTCCCGAGATGCAGACCCGCGCTCGGCTCTACGAGGTTCTCGACTACGAGGCATACAACACCTTCGACTCCGGTGTCTTCAACTTCTCACTCGATCGTCACTTCGGGGCACCCGGCGAGGCGAACTCCTGACCGTGCCCGACGCGGTTCGGCCGGGCTGACGTTCTGCCGCTACGGTAAAGGCACTATGAACTCTGACTCCACCCCGAACGGCGTCCCCCTGTCTGGAGTCGTCTACACGCTGAGCGCGGGCGATTACACCGCCGACATCGCGGGAGTGGGGGCCAGCCTGCGCACACTGCGCCACCGGGGCCGTGACCTCGTCGTTCCCTTCGAGGCCGACGAGGTGCGCCCCGCGTTCCGCGGCGCAGTTCTCGCCCCCTGGCCCAACAGGGTGGTCGACGGTCGCTACGCCTTTCGAGGCACCGACTACGAACTGGCGATCACCGAGCCTCGCCGCGGGCATGCACTCCACGGCCTGGCGGCGTGGCACGAATGGTCGCATGTTGCATCGGCAGAGGATTTCGTAGAACTGTCGTTCCGCGTGCAGGCGCAGGTCGGGTACCCGTTCCGAATCGATCTTCGGGTTCGCTACGAGCTCACGCAATCGGGGCTTGCAACGACCATCATCGCCACGAACACCGGCCGCCTCGCCGCACCCTACGGAACGGGCCCGCATCCGTATCTCGTCGCGGGCCCCGGCCGGGTCGACGACTGGTCGCTCGAGCTGCCCGCCCGCGCGGTGCTCACCGTCACACCCGACAGGCTCATCCCCGTCGACCTCGCCGATGTCGAGCTCGAAGACGACGGTGCCTTCGACTTCATCGCGTCCAGGCCCATCGATTCGACCTTCATCGACCACGCGTTCACCGAGCTCGAGCGGGATGCCGCGGGTCGCGCGACGGTGCGCGTCACCACCCACGACGGCGCCTCCGGCGTCGGCATCAGCTGGGGCACCGAGTGCCAGTGGGTTCAAGTTCACACGGCCGACCAGCCCGTGCCCTCGATCCACAGGATCGGTCTCGCCGTCGAGCCGATGACCTGCCCTCCGGATGCCTTCAACACGGGCACAGACCTGGTCGTGCTCGAGCCCGACGACGAGCACTCGGCGTCCTGGACGATCTTCGCCCTCTAACGCACTCGTTCCCCGAGTCTGTCGAAGAGAACACCTTCGACAGACTCAGGGAACGGATCGTGCGTGTGCGGCAGAGCCTATTCGGAGACGTCTTCGTCTACCCAGTCGAGGGTCTTCGTGACGGCCTTCTTCCAATTGCGGTACAGGCGCTCGCGCTCGGCGTCGTCCATGTTCGGCGTCCAACGCTGGTCTTCCTGCCAGTTCTTGCGCAGGTCGTCGAGGTTGTCCCAGTAGCCCACGGCGAGGCCGGCCGCATACGCCGCGCCCAGCGCTGTCGTCTCGGCGACGACCGGGCGAACGACCGGCACGTTCAGGATGTCGGCTTGGAACTGCAGGAGGGTGTCGTTGGCGGTCGCGCCGCCGTCGACCTTGAGCTCGGTCAGCGGTACGCCTGAATCGGCGTTGACCGCATCCAGCACCTCGCGCGTCTGGAACGCGATGGACTCCAGCGCCGCGCGAGCGATGTGGCCCTTGTTCACGTAGCGGGTGAGCCCGACAAGCGCCCCGCGAGCATCCGAGCGCCAGTGCGGAGCGAAGAGGCCGGAGAACGCGGGCACGAAATACGCGCCGCCGTTGTCGTCGACCGTCTTCGCCAGCACCTCGATGTCGGGAGCGCTCTGGATGATGCCGAGGTTGTCGCGCAGCCACTGCACGAGCGAACCCGTGACGGCGATCGAGCCCTCGAGGGCGTAGTGGGTTTCGCCGTCGCCGAGTTTGTAGCCGATGGTGGTGAGGAGGCCGTTCTCGCTCTTGACGATCTCGGTGCCGGTGTTGAAGATCAAGAAGTTGCCGGTGCCGTAGGTGTTCTTGGCCTCGCCCGTGTCGAATGCGGCCTGGCCGAACGTGGCGGCCTGCTGGTCGCCCAGGATGCCGGCGACGGGAACCTCGCGCAGCAGACTCGAGTCGTGCACGGTGCCGTAGACCTCCGAGGAGGAACGCACCTCGGGCAGCATCGACTTGGGCACATCGAACGCCTTCAGGATCTCGTCGTCCCACTCGAGGGTTTTGAGGTCGAGGAACAGGGTGCGGCTGGCGTTCGTCACGTCGGTCGCGTGCACGCCCCCGTCGACTCCGCCGGTCAGGTTCCAGAGCACCCATGTGTCGGTCGTTCCGAAGATGAGGTCTCCGGACTCGGCGCGCTCGCGTGCTCCCTCGACGTTCTCGAGGATCCAGACGATCTTGGTGCCGGCGAAATACGTCGACAGCGGAAGACCGACGGTGTCTTTGAAGCGGTCGCCGCCGCCGTCGGCCGCCAGGCGGTCGACGATGGCCTGGGTGCGGGTGTCCTGCCAGACGATGGCGTTGTAGACCGGTTCGCCGGTGTTCTTGTCCCAGACCACCGCGGTCTCGCGCTGGTTGGTGATGCCGACCGCGACGATGTCGTGCCGGGTCAGGTTGGCTTTGGAAAGCGCCTGCCCGATGACCTCGCGAACGTTGTCCCAGATCTCTTTGGGGTTGTGCTCGACCCAGCCCGCTTTCGGAAAGATCTGCTCGTGCTCCTTCTGGCCCGTCGAGACGATTCCGCCCTCGTGGTTGAAGATGATCGCGCGGGAACTCGTGGTTCCCTGGTCGATCGCAATGACGTACTGGCTCATGACTAACTCCTTCGTTATGTGATTCTGCTGAGCGGGAATGCGTGCTTAGGTGAGGATGGGGAGTAGTGGTACGGCGGCGAGGCCGGCGAGTACTCCTCCGATGATGGGGCCCACGACGGGGATCCAGGAGTAGGACCAATCGGATGAGCCCTTGCCCTTGATGGGCAGGATGAAGTGCGCGATGCGCG
>NZ_CAXVWM010000160.1:0-10766 GCF_964263775.1 Agreia sp.
TGTGCAGGGCAACCACGCGACCGTCGACGGGTTTCATGTGTCGAGGCTGATCGGCGAGGTGGCCGCCCTCGCGGCCGATCCCGACTGGGTCGCCGGCGCCGACTCCTGACCGTGCGCGGATGCGTGCGGTCGCCATCTGAAAGGATGCACCCATGTCAGAACACGCGATCCGCGAGCTGTGCCCGATCACGCCGCGTGACGCGGGCGAGGTGCTCACTCTGCAGCGCGCGGCGTACGCCACCGAGGCGCAGCTCTATTCCGATCCGCACCTGCCCGCGCTGACCCAGACCCTCGCTGAACTGAGCGCCGAACTCGAGGGCCCGGCCCTGGGCATCCGGCTCGACGGGCGGCTGGTCGGAGCTGTTCGGTGGACCGTGCACGAGGGCGTCGCCCACATCGGTCGACTCGTGGTCGCACCCGATCTGCAGGGCACCGGCATCGGAACCGCCCTGCTGCACGCGGCCGAGGCGACGAGCGGTGCCGACGAGTTCACTCTCTTCACCGGCCACCTCAGTGCGGCGAACCTGCGCCTCTACGGGCGAGAGGGGTACCGACGGGTTCGCGAAGAAGAGCTGCGCCCGGGAGTCGTGCTGATCCACCTGCACAAGCCGTGAGCCCCGGGCCAAGTCAGCACGTTTTCGAAGAAGCGCCGCCCGGTGCTGTCGCCGTGGCGGGGTGTTGCTACACAGGTGCTGACTTAGCGGTCAGCGCAGCGTCGAGCCCAACGGTGACTCGCGCGAGAACCCGGGAAGGATGAGGAACGTCGCCGACCCCGTCGGCGTCGAGAACTCGGACAGGGCGTCGAGCTCGTCGAGCCGCTGCTGCGTCGCGGTGAACGTGCGCAGCGACCGCTGGTAGCACATGAAGAGCAGCCCGGCGTCGGCGACGCCGTCGACCAGGCCGTCGTCGAACGTGTAGCCGCGGCGCAGCATGAGCTCGCTGCCGGTGAACGACGGATGCGCCGCGCGGGCGTGCGCGTGCGCCGGAACGGTGTACTGCCCCTCGGGAGTCTTCGACCGCAGGTCGATCTGGGCGGTCGGTGCGCCGCCCGACAGGGGAGCGCCGGTGCCCGCCTTCCGGCCGATGATGGCCTCCTGCTCGTCACGGGATCGGCTCTGGAAGCCGACGATGTCGAGGCGCAGACGGCGGAGAACGCAGACGGTCCCTCCCGCCAACGGGCCCTCCTGAATCCAGACGTTGTCGTCGAACTCGTCGTCGGTGCGGGGAACGATGATGCCGTCGAGAAAGCCGAATGGATTGCGGGCCACCGTGCTCGTGCCCGGCCCCCGAAAGCCGCGCTGCTCCCACCGAGGTGTCGCTGCCGTCATCTGCGTCAGGAGCAGCTCGAGGACGGGGCGGAGGATCGTGGGGTCGGAGCCGTAGGCGGCAAGCATCACGTCGCCGCCGCGGCGCTCGAGCGGGATGCCGTCGTCGTCGGCGAACGCGGGCAGGTCGGCGGCCCCGGGCAGCTCGGGCCCGACGGTCGAGATCAGGCGCGGGCCGAGCCCGACGGTGACGCTCAGGTCGCCGACCCCGTCGGGAGCGACCCTCGTGACGTCGGCGTGGCTGCCATCGGCGATGCCGAGGATCGCGTCGCCCAACGCGCCGAGCCACGACAGGTCGTCGCCGGCGATGTCGAGCACCATGACCAGTCCGTGGCGCTGCGGCGTCGAGGGCCGATGGATGCCCGGCTGGTATCGTCCGGAGGCGTTTACCGGGGCGCCGGCTCCGTCGGATGCCGCGGCGCCGGCAGCGCCTTCGGACGCCGGGTCGACAGCGGCAGGGTCGCTCGTTTCCGGGTCGACGTTCGAGAGGCGACCGCCTGCGGTGGCATTCCATCCGGCCGCGCCTGCAACGACGCCCGTGGCCAGGCCGCCGAGCCCGAAGAGAACGGAGCGGCGGTCGACGCCGTGGGATTCGCCGCTAGCCATCGGTCGTGCCCAGTGTCGCAACGGCGGAGATGTCGACAACGGCATGGTCGCCGAGGTCGAGCACGGTCCACGAATCGGAAGACGGCTGAGCCACTTCGAGGCGGAGCATGCGGCCGTCTGTGTCGAGCCAGTAGCGCACGGTCGCGTCGTCTTCAGACGCGGCCGCCGTGGCCGGAGTGTCCGACGTGGGCCCCGCGATGACGTCGACGGGCGTTCCGTCGATCTCGTCTGAACGCAGCCACAGGGCGTCGCTCTGCTGCAGCAGCTGCGGGTTGTCGGGCCGGTCTGAGCCCAGAGAGAGCGCGATGACGAACAGGTTCTGCAGGCTCGAGGCGGTCGCATCGAGGGAATCGGTGACCCAGCCGTCTGCCGGAATGGGCAGCACGGCTCCGTCTTCGGCGCCCTCTCGCACCGCGATCGTGTCGCCCGTGAAGCCGAAGAGCCCGGCAGATCCGACCGCTGCGCCATCCGTCGCCGCCGCTGCGTAGCCGCGATGCTCCGCGAAATCGACCCAGCCGGCGAGCTCGACGTTCGGATCGCCGGGAACCTCGGCGGTGATGCTGCGCACACCCTCGTCGTAGTTGGTGAAGCGGGCGATCGCGAGCCGCTGGGCCTCCTCCGTGGTGAGTGGGCGTGCGCCGCTCGCGTTCGGGGTGGGCTGCGCCGAGCATCCGGCCACGGCGATCGCCAGCGCCACCGCGGCGGCTGCGGCGGACATCCACCGGGCGGATCGGCCCGTCACGACGATGGCCGCCAGTCGCGTGCGGGTGCCGGGATGGTCTCGAGGTCGTCGGGCGCGCCGACCGTCGCGGGAAGCGGCGCAGGCGCCTTATGCAGATCGCCGGGAAGCTGAGGCTGCGCGGGCGGCGCCGGAACCTTCAAGAACGACATGCCCTTCGGACTCACAGGCTTCGTGAGCGTGCCGTCGGCGGCGGCGTCCTGCTGCGCGTTGCCGCAGTCGGCCACCGCGAACGTCGACGGAACGACCGACGCGGAGTCGCCTGCGGTCAGGCAGTTGCCCGACGCTGCGGCACGCGGCTGCGAGATGTTGGCCAGATCCGCTCCGTTGTCGGCGAAGACGGTGCCCGAGAATGTGTTGCCCGTGGCCGAGATGTCTTCGGAGCCCGACACGAGGATGCCGGCGTACGGATTTGCGGCGACCGTATTGCGACTGAACTGGTTCGACTGACCGCCCGAGATGCCCACCCCGATGCCGAAGGCGCCATCGGCCTGCTCGGGAGACTGTTCAGACGTGTTGTCGGCGATCACGTTGCCGACGACGGTGTTCGCCTTCTGCGGTAGGAACGCCTCCTGGTAGTTGCTCAACAGCGTCATGCCGACCCGGTTGTTCGACCAGCGGTTCGCCACGATGTACACGGAATCGCTGGCGTTGGCGTTCTCGAAGCCGACCGCGTTGTTCTCGGCAGTGTTTGCGCGAACGAGAATGTCGCAGTTCTCGCACTGCCCGACGTAGTAGCCCGAATCGGCCGAGCCCGATGCGTAGGAATCGGTGATCGATCCGTGGTTGCTGTCGAACGCGTAGATGCCGTAGAGCCCGTTGTTGTACGACGTGACGTGAGAGATAGAGAACCGCTCGATCGGAGGGAACTTCTCGGGATCGAGCGTGTCGTAGCCGTCGAGGCCGTGCGCCTGGGCACCGTCTCCGTCATGCATGCCGGTGACGAGCACGCCGTTGAAGGTGTGCGAGCGCACGGTGAGGTTCTCGACTCGCACACCGTCGGCCGTGACGACGACACCCTCGGGGCGCAGTCCCTCGCCGTCGATGATCACGGCATTGCGGTCGAGGCCCCGCAGGGTGACGTCTTCGGTGTCGATGGACACCGTCTCGGTGTACACGCCCGGCTCGATGAGAATGAGACCGCCGGGAGCGATCCTGTCGGCGGCGTCTGCGATCGTCTTCGCATCCGTCGGCACCGTCAGTACGGCAGGAGCCGCGCCGCCGTTCGCGCCGCCGGTTTTCGCGTCGTTGCCACCGGATGCGCTGCAGCCGCCGATGGCAAGCAGCAACGCGCATCCGGCCAGCCAGGCGGCAGTGAAGCGCGCTGCAGTGGCTCGACGCGGGGGATTCGAGACCATGCCGTCAGAATACCTTCGGTGTGTGGGACATGGTCTCGAAATCCGCGTGCCCTACTGCTCCGTCAGCTTGCGACGGCGCATCGTGGCGATGAGCGCGGCTGCACCGGCGAGCAGCGTGGCGAATGCCCCGATGATGACCGGCAGAACGGCAGCACCCGTAGACGCCAGGTCTGTCGGCGTGGCCTGAGCCGGCGTCGACGGCACCGCGGCCGGTGTCGGCGTGGGGCTCGTCGTCGGAGGAACCTCGACAGCCGGCGTGGTTGGCACGTGGGCGTTGTAGTCGTCTTCGTCATCGACGGGAATCGCCGAGTACGCGCCGACAGCCGTGACCGTCGCTCGGTCGAGGTGGATGCTTCCCCCCGCGCCCGCGGTCAGCGTCGCGGTTCCGGTGATGACGGCCTCCGGAGCCCACAGGGTGGTTCCCGGCGCGAACGTGCTCTGCCAGCGTGCCGTGAGCACGCCGTTCACCTCGACGGCGTCGACGGTGCTTCCGTCGGGCATCGTCCAGGTGAGGGCCTTCACGTCGGCACCATCGAGCGTGTCGTCGGTCAAGACCACATTGCGTAGGGGCTCGTCGCCCGTGTTGGTGACGGCGAACACGATCGTTCGGGTCTCGCCGGGCACATACGTCTCGGAGTCATCTACCGTGTCGGCGTCGTGGTCGATCGTCTCGCCCGTTCCGTCACCCTTCTCGATGTCGACCGTCGGGGTCGTGTCGAGAATGAAGCCGGCGTCGATGCTGTGGTCGTTCTGACCCGGTCCGCCCACGGTGAACGTGTACTCGCCCGTCGCCGGGTTCGGGTTCGAGCCGGTCTCGGTCGAGGTCGCCTCCGCACTCGTGAGGTTGGCGTACGACCAGGGCACGGTTCCGTAGACCGGGTCGTTCGACAGGATGTTGCCAGACGTCGGTTTCACGAATCGAACCGTGTACTCGCCGCCGTTCGCAACGAAGCCGTCGACGAAGAACTCGGAGGTGTCGTCGGAGGAGAAGTAGTACTCGCCCTGGGCGTTGGTCGTCGTCGTTCCGATGACCTCGCCGTCTTTGACGAGTTCGACGGTCACACCGGCGACGGAGGGCTCAGACGGGTCTTGGATGCCGTCTTTGTCGGCGTCGAACCAGATTCGGTTTCCGATCTCGACGGGAGCGAGCGCGGCGAGGATGCTGATGCCGCCGAGTCCGCCGCCCTTCTGAAAGTTGCCACCGGCGCCGTTGCCGCCGCCGTCAGGGGTGAGCTCGAAGCCCCGCACCGGGGTTCCGGTGTCGACCGTGTCCCACATGAGGCCAGCGGCGCGGATCGATGCGAGCGGGTCGTAGGCGGTGGCGAGCACCTCGCGGGTGCCGCGGATACCGGCCAGCTGGCCCAGGGTCGTTTCCTGGTGCGATGAGGAGGCTCCGAGGTTCTGGCCGTCGTCGTAGAAGTTCTTGCCGCCGGGACCCTGGTCTGCCCTGTCCGACGTCGTGGTGCGGTCGCCCACGGTTCCGTCGTTCTCCAACAAGAAGGTGCCGTCGGCGTTGGGGGATGCGATCAGCAGGTCGCCGCTCGCGCCGGCCTCGAAGTTCGTGCCTGGCACGGAGGGGTCGGAGGCGACGCTGCGGTTGCCGCCCTGGATCGACGTGCGGTCGGTGAAGCCGAGGCTCAGGTAACCGTCTTCGTCGAAGTACAGGTCGGAGAGGATCGGCTGCGGGTAGATCTGCCAGCCTCCACCCGACTGCGCGACGCTTCCGCCGGTCCAGGTCCACGTGTCGGCCCAGGTGTTCCACTGGCGGCTCTGCGGGGCGAGCACGTTGTTGTAGACGTCACCCTTCTTGTACCCGAGGTCGCCCGTGAAGACGTCGGTCCAGGTGCCGAGGCCGCTCAGGGGGGCCTTGATGACGTGCGCCCCGAGGCCCGCGGCGTCGGCCGAGAGGCCCGGCGTGGATCCGTCGGCAGTCTCGCCGCTGTCGACGAAGCCGACGAAGACCTCGCCGCGGTAGATGGTAAGCGCCCAAGGGCGCTCACCGGCACCGAGGCCGAGGTCGTAACTCTTCACGTCTGCTGCCGTCGGCAGAGTCGTGGGATCGACGATGTCGATGGAGTACAGCTTCTTGTCGAACAGGTTCACGAAGAACAGGGTGTTGCCATCGGGGCTGAGCGTCATGTCGCCGATGCCGACTTTGCCAGCCTTGGCGAAAGCATCCGGATCGTTGACCTGGGCCTGGGGGCCCGTGAGCCCGCGCTCAGCGTTGGTGAGCGCCGTGCCGACGTCGATGCCGATGTCGGTGACATCGAGCCACGGAATCACCTCTCCGTCGCCGCTCACGCCATTGGCGGCAGTGCGCACGTCGGTGATGCGGTAGATGCCGCCGAGGCCCAGCTCGCCGAGGCCGCTGTTGCGCTTATAGGTGGCGGCGGCGAAGACGCTGTTGCTCGACGACTGGAAGACGTTGGCCGAGATGGAGCCGACCTCGCCGTACGTGGCCAGGGTCACCCGTTTGGCGAAGTCGGGCTGCGGGCCGGAGTAGCCGTCGTCGTAGCCGATTCCGGCGAGCGCGGGCTCGCCGCCCTTGGTGCCGCCGTCGGCGGCAAAAGGCGAACCGGCCCACTGGATGGCGGTCACCAGAGGCGCGCCGCCCGGCTGGGTGTAGTCTTCGGGCGTGTTGGCCGCGAAGTCGACATCGGTGCTGTTCACCGTGACGAATCGCACGGCCGTTTTGTTGTCTGCGTCGACGCCGTGCACCGCACCGTCTTCGTAGCCCGCAGGAAGGCCGGTGAACTGAACCCGGACCGTGTTCGCCGAGGAGTTCGTGACGGGCAGCGTGTAGGTGCCGTCGGCGACCGAGGTCGTCGTCCAGGTGGTTCCGGCGTCATCGGTTGCGGTGACGCTGACGCCGGCGAGGCCGGTGTCGTTGGCGAGGCCTGAACCGACAGCGTTACCGGAGTCCTGCGCTCCGTTGCCGTTGAAGTCGCGGAAGACGGTTCCGGTGACGGTGCCCGTTGCGGCGACCGCGGCCAGGGGCACGGTGCCGGTGATCAGGACACCGGTGAGCAGCGCACAGGCTGCGCCGGTCGCGACAAATCGGCGCGCGAGTGACGGGCGTGGTGGTGGGGTCATTACGGTGCGCTTTCTGGTCTCGTCAAAAATGCGCCAGAAGAGGCACATTAAGACGGGTGTCTAGTGAAGTGCACGATCCTGCCCCCCTCAGAGAGATCATGCCGAGGTTCAGAATAGGGTGATGCATCTCAATGTGCAAGACGGCGCGTAACCACCACGTGAGTTGCCGCGGCACATCGCCTGAGCCCGTCGAAAAGCGCGCTACTCCGCCAGGGCTTCGTCGACGATCGCCCTCGCCTCTCGCTGCACGTCGCGCAGGTGTTCCTCGCCCAAGAAGCTCTCGGCGTAGATCTTGTACACGTCTTCGGTGCCGCTGGGCCGGGCCGCGAACCACGCGTTCTCGGTCATGACCTTCACACCGCCGATCGCAGCGCCGTTGCCGGGCGCATGGCTGAGCTTGGCGACGATCTGCTCACCGGCAAGAGAGGTCGCGGTGATCGCGTCGCCGTCGAGCTTGCCGAGCCGGGCCTTCTGCGCCTTCGTGGCCGCGGCATCCATTCGCTCGTAGGCGGGCGACCCGAACTTCTCGGTGAGTTCGGCGTACAGCTGGCTGGGCGTCTTGCCCGTCACGGCCAGGATCTCGGCCGCGAGCAGGCACAGGATGATGCCGTCTTTATCGGTCGTCCACACGGTGCCGTCGAGGCGCAGAAAGCTCGCGCCGGCGCTCTCCTCGCCGCCGAACGCGACCGTTCCATCGACCAGGCCGGGCACGAACCACTTGAAGCCCACCGGAACCTCGAGCAGCGTGCGGCCCAGCTCGGTGGCGACCCGGTCGATCATGCTCGACGACACCAGGGTCTTGCCGATCGCCGCGTCCGGCTTCCAGTCGGCGCGGTTCGCGTACAGGTACTGGATGGCGACGGCCAGGTAGTGGTTAGGGTTCATCAGGCCGCCATCCGGCGTCACGATGCCGTGCCGGTCGGCGTCGGCGTCGTTGCCCGTGAGGATGTCGTAGTCGTGCTGGTGTGCGAGAACGGATGCCATGGCGCTCGGCGACGACGGATCCATGCGGATCCTGCCGTCCCAGTCGAGGGTCATGAAGCCCCACTGCGGGTCGACCACCGGGTTCACCACGGTGAGGTCGATGCCGTAGCGCTCGCGGATCGCCTGCCAGTAGTAGACGCTCGCGCCCCCCAACGGGTCGGCTCCGATGCGGATGCCCGACTTCTTGATGGCCTCCATGTCGATGATGCTGCCGAGGTCGTCGACGTAGCGGCCCATGAAGTCGTAGGTCTCCACGGCGCTGGGCTCGGCACGCTTCACGCCGCGCAGGCCGTCGGCGAGCAGCTCGTTCGCGCGGTTCGCGATCCAGCCCGTGGCGTCGCTGTCGGCCGGGCCTCCGTGCGGCGGGTTGTACTTGAAGCCGCCATCCGCCGGCGGGTTGTGGCTGGGCGTCACGACGATGCCGTCGGCCTGGGGCTCATCGGGATGGGCCCGGTTGTAGGCGATGATCGCGTGGCTCACGGCGGGCGTCGGAGTGAAGCCGTCGAACTCGTCGACGAGTACGCGCACCTCGTTGCCCACGAGCACCTCGAGGGCCGTCGTCTGGGCGGGGCGGCTCAGCGCGTGCGTGTCGATGCCGATGAACAAGGGGCCGGTTATGCCCTGCCCCGCGCGGTACTCCACGATCGCCTGGGTGGTCGCGGCGATGTGGTCTTGGTTGAACGCGGTGTTCAGCGACGAGCCGCGGTGCCCGCTGGTGCCGAAGACCACCTTCTGGTCGGCGATGGTGACATCGGGTTTCAGTTCGTAGTAGGCGCGCACGAGCGCCTCGACATCGACCAGGTCTTCGGGGAGGGCAACGGTGCCGGCGCGGTTTTCCATGCCTCACAGTCTGGCACTCCGACACCGTGAAGAGGGGGTGCCGCTCGTACTCAGGAAAAACTGCCCCGCCGCGTGCGAATACCGCGTTTCGGACGTGTTTTTCCTTCAAACGAGCGAGCACCCGTCAGTAGGGTTGCCGAATGGCAGCTCAGAACCTCGACGACGTGCGCGCGGAGATCGACGTGATAGACCGGCGGATCGTGGAATTGCTCGCGCATCGGCAGCGCTGGGTCGTCGAGGCGGGCAGGCTCAAGGCCGATGCCCACGCCGTGCGGGCGCCCGATCGGGTGGAGAAGGTGATTGAGAAGGTGCGAACGCTCGCCGCGCAGGCCGGCGCTTCTCCAGAGGTCGTCGAGAGTACTTACCGAGCGATGATCGGCGCGTTCATCGACCTCGAACTGACGGTGCACCGCGAGGGGTAGCGCCCCTCTGAACGAGCGCCGCGCTCTCTGGCTCGTGATCTCGAGAAGGTGCCTTCCTAGTCCTGTGCCATGCCTAGACGCACAGAAGGTTCGATTCTTCCGATCGACTTGTCAGTGCGTTAGAAGCAGAAAACCACCCGCGCCGGGCTCGTCGATCATGGCCTGCTCGGCGATCGGGGGCGCCGCTCGTATGCAGGAACAACGTGGCTTTCGCGTGCGAAATCGGCGCTATCGACCCGTTTTTCCTGCGTACGAGCGCGACGTCCTCGAACAGTCGTCGTCATAGGGGCCAGTGTGCCGCACGCGGGCGCCCTGCAATAGCCTCCCCGCTCCAATAGGCTCTGAGCCATGCCCGATGCAGCCGCGCCCGCCGCCTCCTCCGAGACCTACAGCTACCTCGGCCCCCGGGGCACGTTCACCGAGGCGGCCCTGGCGCAGGTTGCGGATGCCCGAGGCAAGGTCTGGCGCAGCGTCAACAATGTGGGTGAGGCGCTCGACGACGTCGTCACCGGGCGCAGCGTCGCGGCGATGATCGCGATCGAGAACTCGATCGAGGGCGGCGTGAGCGCGACGCAGGACGCGCTGGCGAACATCCCGAACCTGCGCATCATCGGCGAGTACCACGTGAAGGTGCAGTTCGTTCTGGTGGCGCGGCCGGGAACGACGCTGGCCGACGTGAAGGTCGTCAACGCGCATCCGGTCGCCTATACGCAATGTCATCACTGGCTCGACGCCGAGCTTCCGAGCCATGGGCACATTCCGGCGACGTCGAACGTGGCGGCGGCCGCGTCGCTGTTCGACAACGAGCTCGCCGACGCGGCCGTTGCGCCTCCGGGAATCGTTGAACACTACGACCTCGACGTGCTGGCCGAGAACATCGGCGACAACGACAACGCGGTCACGCGCTTCGTGCTGGTGAGCAGGACCACAGCGATTCCGCCGCGCACCGGTGCCGACAAGACGAGCCTGATCGTCGAGCTGCCCGACGACCGGGCCGGATCGCTGCTCGAACTGCTCGAGCAGTTCTCGACCCGCGGGGTGAACATGAGCCTGCTCGAATCGCGGCCCATCGGCGACGCCCTCGGCCGCTACCGCTTCGTCATCGACGTCGACGGGCACATCCTCGACGAGCGGGTGGCTGACTCCCTGCTCGGCGTGCGCCGGTTCAGCCCGAATGTGATCTTCCTCGGCTCGTACCCGCGCGCCGACAAGGCGCCGATCGAGTACATCCCGCGCTACGACGACGACGTGTTCATCGAGGCGCGCGACTGGCTGCGGGCGGTCGTCTCGGGCGAACCCGACGACTCCTGAGCGCCTCGGCAGTACGGCTAGGCCGGAACCTTCACCCGCAGCGCGCCGGGCTCGACCCAGCTGTGCACGGCGGTGACCTCGCCGAACT
>NZ_CAXVWM010000161.1:0-8135 GCF_964263775.1 Agreia sp.
CGGGCGGCTACCAGGTCGGCAACTTCCCGCCCAACTGGACCGAATGGAACGGCAAGTACCGCGACACCGTGCGCGACTTCTGGCGCGGCGAGCCGGCCAGTCTCGGCGAGTTCGCGTCGCGCTTCACCGGGTCTGCAGACCTCTACGAGCACTCGGGGCGGCGACCCGTCGCATCCATCAATTTCGTGACGGCCCACGACGGGTTCACGATCCGCGACCTCGTGTCGTACAACGAGAAGCACAACGACGCCAACGGCGAAGACAACAACGACGGCGAATCGCACAACCGCTCGTGGAACTCGGGCGTCGAAGGCCCCACGAACGATCCGGTGATCCTCGAGCTGCGTGCCCGCCAGCAGCGCAACTTCTTGGCGACCCTGCTGCTTTCGCAGGGCGTTCCGATGCTGCTGCACGGCGATGAGATCGGTCGCACCCAGCAGGGCAACAACAACACCTACGCCCAGGACTCCGAGATCAGCTGGATCCACTGGGATCACGCCGACGTTCCGCTCAACGAGTTCACGGCCGCCGTCACGCGCCTGCGCAAGGAACACCCCACGTTCCGGCGCAGCCGGTTCTTCGACGGACGCCCCGTCAAACGCGGCAAGGGCGAGCCGCTGCCCGACATCGTCTGGCTCAATTCGGATGCGCGTGAGATGGAACCCGAGGAATGGGACGCTCCGCTCTCCCGCTCCGTGGGCGTCTTCCTCAACGGGCAGGGTATCCGCGGTCGCGACGTACGCGGCCAGCGCATCAGCGACGTGAATTTTCTTGTCTATTTCAACGCCGAACCGCAAGACGTTGACTTCGTTCTCCCTCCCATCGAATACTCGCAGTCGTGGGATGTGGTCATCGATTCGGCCGGCCAGGCCGCAGACGGGCCGCTGCGCAGTGCGAACGAGAAGGTGAAAGTGCTCGCCAAGTCTCTCGTCGTGCTTCGCGCGCACCAGGAACCCATCACCGAGGCTGATCACTCGGTCGCCGCATCGCTCACCGCCATGACCGGCACCATCGACACCATTCCCCTGACCAAGCCGTCCAACGGCTAGCGAGGACACATGCGAGAACCGCTCTCCACCTACCGGCTCCAGATCTCGGCGCAATTCACGCTCGATGCGGCCAGCGCGCTGATCGACTACCTCGCCGACCTCGGCGCCGACTGGGTCTACCTGTCGCCGATCCTCGAGGCGGAGCCGGGAAGCAACCACGGCTACGACGTGATCGACCACTCGCGGGTCGATCCGGAGCGCGGAGGGGCGGCAGGCCTGGAGCGGATCGCCGAGGCCGCGCATGCCCGGGGCATCGGCGTGCTCGTCGATATCGTGCCCAACCACGTGGGAGTGGCGACCCCGCCGCTCAGCGTGTGGTGGTGGGATCTGCTGACGCACGGGCGCGACTCGCGGTATGCCGAGGCGTTCGACGTCGACTGGGAGTTCGGCCACGGAAAGGTGCGACTGCCCGTTCTGGGCGACGATTCCCTCGAGGCACTCGAGCTGGCGACGGGGCCCGACGGAACAACGGAGCTGCACTACTACGACAATCGTTTTCCCGTCGCCCCCGGAACTGCCGACGATGGCGCCGACGCGATCACCGTGCACTCGCGCCAGCACTACGAGCTCATGAACTGGCGCCGTGCCGACGCCGAACTGAACTACCGGCGTTTCTTCGCGGTGACGACTCTGGCGGGCGTCAAGGTCGAGGTGCCGTGGGTGTTCGAGGAGTCGCACGCCGAGATCGGGCGCTGGTTCACGAATGGTATCGCCGACGGCTTGCGCGTCGACCACCCCGACGGCCTGGCCGACCCGGAGGACTACCTCGAGCATCTCGCCGAGCTCACGGGCGGCGCCTACGTGCTGGTCGAGAAGATCCTCGAAGGCGGCGAAAAACTGCCGGGCACGTGGAAGACGGCCGGCACCACCGGGTACGACGCGCTCGGCGACATCGATCGCGTGCTGGTGGATGCCTCGGGCGAGCAGATCTTGAACGTCGCGCTGGCGCTCGGCGACGGCCAGAGCGCGCACGACAACTGGACGGCGTTGATCCACGACACGAAACGCGCGATCGCCGACGGCATTCTGCGCTCGGAGGTGCTGCGCATCCAGCGCGACCTCGACCGCGAAGACGCCCTGGCTGACGCGAAATGGCGCGGATCCCCCGAGATCGCCGATGCCATCGCCGAACTGCTGACCTGCTTTCCGGTCTACCGCTCGTATCTCCCGTCGGGAATCGACACGCTCGAAGAGGCCCACCGAACGGCTCTCGCGGCCCGGCCCGACCTCACCGCCGAACTCGCGGTCGTCACGGCCGCCCTGGCGCATCCGAGCAACGCCGCCGCGATCCGTTTTCAGCAGACGTCCGGCATGGTGATGGCGAAGGGTGTCGAAGACACCGCTTTCTACCGCTGGAACCGGCTCGTCTCGCTCAACGAGGTGGGCGGCGAGCCTGCCGAGTTCGCCATCGACCGGGCGCAATTCCATGCTCGGCAGGGGCAGCGCATGGCGTCGTTCCCCCGCACCATGACGACGCTCTCGACCCACGACACGAAGCGCGGCGAAGACGTGCGTGCGCGCATCGACGTGCTCTCCGAGCTTCCGCACGCCTGGCTCGAGACGCTCGCCGGGCTGCGCGAGTCCGCACCCATCGGTGACGAGACCTTCGACTCGCTGCTCTGGCAGACCGCCATCGGCGCCTGGCCGATCGAGCGCGAGCGGCTGCACGCCTACGCCGAGAAGGCGTCTCGCGAAGCCGGCGCATCCACGACCTGGAACGCGCCCGACGAGAGATTCGAAGGGGCGCTGCACGCCGCGGTCGACGCCGCCTACGACGACCCGCGCACGCACGAGCTCGTCGAGTCGCTCGCCGCGCGCATCCGGCCCTCGGGCTGGTCGAACTCGCTTGCGGCGAAACTGATCCAGCTCACCATGGTCGGGGTTCCCGATGTCTACCAGGGCACCGAACTCTGGGACAACTCGCTCGTCGATCCCGACAACCGCCGGCCCGTCGACTTCGATGAACGACGTCGCCTGCTCGAGATCCTCGACGCCGGCGAGCTGCCGAGGGTCGACGAGACCGGCGCGGCCAAGCTTCTCGTGACGTCGCGTGCCCTGCGGCTGCGGCACGAGCATCCGCAATTCTTCACCGGCTACGCGCCCGTCGAGGCACACGGCGACGCGGCCAGCCACGTTCTCGCCTTCGACAGGGGCGGCGCGATCACCATCGCGACCCGCCTTCCGTACTCGCTCAGCCAGGCCGACGGATGGGGGTCGACCCAGGTCACCATCGAGCGCGACAGCGTCGACGTACTCACCGGTCGCCGAATCGAGGCCGGTCCGGTGGCTGTCTCCGAGCTGCTCGCCGACCTTCCCGTGGCACTCCTTGCCGCCGTCCGAGAGGATCTCTCCGAATGACCGTTCGACACCGCTTCGATGTCTGGGCTCCCCGTGCCGATCGCGTGCGTCTCGTAGCCGCCGAGCAGACGATCGAGCTGACCCGCACCGCCGGCGACTGGTGGACCGCCGGTTCCGCCGCACCGGAGGGCGAGGTCGACTACGGCTACCTCGTCGACGATGCGAACGGCGAAACCGTCAAACCGTTGCCCGACCCGCGTTCTCGTCGCCAGCCCGACGGCGTGCACGGGCTCTCCCGCACGACCGATCCCACGACGTACGTGTGGAACGACGACGACTGGGCCGGTCGCCAGCTCGCGGGCGGCGCGATCTACGAGCTCCACATCGGAACGTTCACTCCCGAGGGAACGCTCGACTCCGCGATCGACCGCCTGGATCACCTCGTGTCGCTCGGCATCGACTTCGTCGAGGTCATGCCTGTCAACGCCTTCAACGGCACGCACAACTGGGGTTATGACGGCGTGCTCTGGTTTGCCATTCACGAGACCTACGGCGGGCCGGATGCCTACCGCCGGTTCGTCGACGCGTGTCACCTGCGCGGTCTGGGCGTGCTGCAAGACGTCGTCTACAACCACCTGGGGCCGAGCGGCAACTATCTCGGCGCCTTCGGGCCCTACGAGCACGAGGCCGCCGGAACCACCTGGGGCAAGGCGATCAACCTCGACGGGCATGGCTCCACTGAGGTGCGGCGGTTCATTCTCGACAATGCCCGCATGTGGTTCGAGGAGTACCACGTCGACGGCCTGCGTCTCGACGCCGTGCACGCTCTGCACGACGAGAGCTCACGTCACCTGCTTAGCGAACTCGCCGCCGAAACGGATGCCTGGTCTGCCTTCGTGGGCAGGCCGATCAGCCTCATCGCGGAGTCCGACCTCAACGACCCGGTCATGTTCACCGCTCGCGACAACAACGGATACGGTCTGGCCGGGCAATGGAGCGACGACTTCCACCATGCGGTGCATGTCGCCCTCACGCGAGAGGTCTCCGGCTATTACGCCGACTTCGAGCCGCTGAGCGCCCTCGCCAAGGCTCTGACGTCGGGATTCTTCCACAACGGAACCTGGTCGAGTTTTCGCGGCCGCCACCACGGCAAGCCCATCGATACCGCCTCCGTACTCACCTGGCGTCTCGTCGTGGCCAACCAGAACCACGACCAGATCGGCAACAGGGCCATCGGCGATCGGCTGACCGCGTCTCTCGACGAAGGCCAGCTCGCCATCGCCGCAGCGCTCACGCTCCTCGGCCCGTACACGCCCATGTTGTTCATGGGCGAGGAGTGGGGCGCCTCGACACCGTTCCAATTCTTCACCTCGCATCCGGAACCCGAACTGGGCACAGCGACGGCCGAGGGCCGGATCGCCGAATTCGAGCGCATGGGCTGGGACGAGTCGCAGGTGCCGAACCCGCAAGACCTGTCGACGTTCACAGACTCGAAACTCGACTGGAGCGAGCCTGCTGCCGCGGGTTCCGCCCACGCTCGGCTGCTGGAGTTCTACACGGCGCTGACGACCCTGCGTCGCACCGTACCGGCGTTCACCGACCCGCGCTGGCCGCAGCTCTCGGTCGACTTCTCCGAAAACGAGCGCTGGCTGCAGTTCACGCGCGGCGATGCGAGCGTGCTCGTGAACTTCTCGGCCGAGCCGATGGACGCTCCGAGCAGCCTGCTGTCGTCGAGCGACGTCCTCCTCGAGTCGAGCCCGCGGGGCGACGACGCCCGCGTCGCCGGTCACTCCGTGACGGTCTACCGCCCCCGCGTCTGACGACCCGCTCTTCGACTCGTCGTTCGCGTGGCGCCGTCATGCCCATCCGGCCCGTGAGAGTGGGCATAACGACGCGACACGACGTTATTAAAATCCCCCCACCCTGCTGTCGATACGGCTGTGGACGGCCTGCTCGATCCGGGAGCGCGCACTATTTTGGAGCGGCTGGGTTCTTCGTGCGCAGGAGCGACGCAGGGCCCACCGCGCCTGACCCGAAGCGCGCCGCCAGCTTGTCGATGGTGCGCTCGGCGTCGCGCCATCCGTCGGCCTGCGACTCGGCCTCGTCGACCCACAGCGACGGCTGGTGAACGCTCGATCCGGCTTCTGCGAGCTGCTCGACCCTCACTCCGATGAGCCGCACTCGCTGGTCGTCGCGCAGGTCGAGCGCGTCGAAGATGGCCCTGGCCTCGTCGTAGATCTGTTTGCCGAGGTCGCTCGGCTCGGCGAGGGTGCGCGAGCGCGTGATGGTGGTGAAATCGCTGAACCTCAGCTTGAGCGCCACGGTGCGTCCTTCGAGCCCGGCCCTGCGCAGCCTGACGGCCACCTGGTTGGCCTGCTTCAGTAGCTCTCGGTGCAGCACCCGGCGGTCGGCCACGTCGAACTCGAAGGTGTTCTCGTGCCCGATGCTCTTCTCCTGGCGCTCGAGAACGATCTCTCGCGGGTCGATGCCGAGAGCCAGGGCGTGCAGCTTCTGGCCCGACGCCTCGCCGACCGCACGGGTGAGCGTGGGCAGCGGCAGCTCGGCGAGTTCGCGCACCGTCTTGATGCCGATGCGGGCCAGGGCCGCCTCGGTGCTGGCCCCGACGCCCCAGAGCGCCTTGATGGGAAGCGGGTGCAAAAAGTCGAGGATCTCGGATTCGGGAACGACGAGCATGCCGTCGGGCTTGGCGCGCTGCGACGCCATCTTGGCGACGAACTTGGTCGACGACGCACCCACCGAACATGTAAGACCCGTCTCGGCGAACACCCGGGCGCGAACGAGCGCCCCGATGGTGCTGGGGCTGCCGAGCAGCCGCCGGGCCCCGGAGACGTCGAGGAAGGCCTCGTCGATGCTGAGCGGCTCGACGAGCGGCGTGACATCGCGGAAGATGCGCATCACCTCGGCCGAGTAGTGCTTGTAGAGGTGCATGTGCGGCGCGAGGATGTGGGCTTTCGGCGCCAGCCGCATGGCTACGGAGACCGGCATCGCCGAGTGGACCCCCAGCCGGCGCGCCTCGTAGGTGGCGCTGGTGACGACCCCTCGGCCGCCGGCATGGCCGATGATGACCGGCTGGCCGCGCAGTTCGGGATGGTCGAGCAGCTCGACCGAGGCGAAGAAGGCGTCCATGTCGATGTGCAGCATCGTGGCGGTCGAGTCGTCTACCCCCGCCTGATGCGTCATCCTTCGAGTCTAGGCAGCACCAGTGACACGAGCTTGTTCGCCGTGTTCGCGTTGCGGGTCGTGGCAGCGGGCCCGAACTGTTTCCAGAATCTCAGCGGGATCGCCGACTTCGACACTCCATTCGGGCACCAGGCGTAGACGGCCCTGCTGCCGAGCCGGATGACCTCGGGCAGCAGGCCGGCGGCATCCGGTAATTCGATGGTCACAGCCTCGGGCGCAGGGCCGGGAAGGAATGAGATCATCAGACGAGACGGGTCGTCGGAGAATTCGACGAGCGGATTCTCGTCGACCACGCGCGCGAACTCACGACCCTCGATCACCACGAACCGGGCGGAGACGCCGGTCGCCTCGGCGAATCGTGCCTCGAGGTGAGCGACATCGCTCGCCGAGAGGAGGGTCGTCGAGTCGAAGACCGCGTTGCCGCTGCGTAGCAGGGTCTTCACGGCGGTGAACCCGGCCTCTTCGAGCACACGATGAAAGTCGGGCATCGGCACCAGCGTGCTGGTTCCCACGTTGATGCCTCGCACCAGCGCAACGTATGTCGTCACCACGGCCTCCTTGCTCCCCTCATTGTGCCATTCGGCGACGCAGGATCAGGCGCTCGGCGAAGCTCCATGCCGTCGTCAGGGTGAGGTAGATCGTGGCGGCGAGCGGCACGAATGCCGCGAACAGCACTGTGAGATACGGCAGATAACCCAGGATGCGCGTGAGCGACTCCGCCCCCGGCACAGTCACGGCGGCCGCCGGTGCCGGGCCCGTCGGCAGGGCAACGGGCGGCAGTGGCGCGAGGAAGCGCCGCGAGAGAGTAGCCACGACCGCGATCGATGCCAGCAGGGCGCCGAATAGCACGACACGCTGAACGTCGAGGCCCGAGCCGAAGTCGGAGAACAGGCTCGTGCCGAGCGGCACACCGAAGACGGTCTGATCGAGCAGGCCGTTCGAGTGCCCGTTCACGTGCAGCTGCGTGAAGAGTCCATAGACGAGCGACACGATCGGCAGCTGGATGAGCAGGGGCAGCAAGCCGGCGAACGGCGACGTCTTCTCGGCGGCGTACAGGGCCATCAGCTCCCGCTGCATGCGTTCGGGATTCTTCGCGTGTTTCTGGCGGAGCTCAGCGATGCGGGGCGCCAGCCGACGCCGGGTGACCTCCGCCCTCGCCTGGGACACTCCGACAGGGATCAGCGCGCTGCGCAGCAGCAGCGTGATGACGACGATCGCGGCGCCCGCGGCGGCCACGGGAAAGACGGGTTCGAGGAGGAGAGCGAGTTGCGCGACGACCTCGTAGGCGGCATCGAGTATGGCCGCAACAGGGCCGAGGGTGTACGGATTCATGGCAGAAAGATCCCAACGTCATGGGCGAATGATGGATGACGTGTGATCGCGTGCCGAGCGCGGTCGGCTCAGGCGGCGACCGGGATGGGGAGCGCGGGGGCCCTGGTACGCGGGCGCCCCGCCGCGTTCGGATCGCTCTGCACGACCAGCACTCGCAGGGCCGCGCGGTCGAAGCTCGTCTGCTCGACGAGCGACGTGCTCGAGCCGCCGATCAGGCTCACCAGGTAGTGTGCGCACAGTGCGACCGCGAGGGCG
>NZ_CAXVWM010000162.1:0-3983 GCF_964263775.1 Agreia sp.
CGAGCTCGAACGAGAAGCGGATCACGCTGTGATGCGCAGGCAGACGCGCTTTTTCTGGCCCTTCTTGCCGAGCCGCTCGATGAACATGAACACGCGGTACTGCAGGCGGTACTTGGCCAGAAAGATGCGCGCCTGGCTCGAGCGGGCCTCGTCGGTGTCGACGATCTCGGCGACCGCCGCGACGACGCGAGCGTGGTCTGCCACGGTGCCCATACGGGTGGATGGGCGCAGCTCGACCCGGCTGCTGTTGCGCAGCCGCTTGACCTTGCCCGTGCCGTCGGGCGTCGTCACGATGAGGGCGTCGCCGTCACGGGCGATCCACACCGGCGTCGAGACGCCCACTCCGGACTTGCGAAACGTGGTGAGCGACACGAACCGTTCGTCGGCGATCGAGGCGAGCCCGGCATCCAGAGTCATGCGCCAACCCTAACCGGCGTAGGAGGTGCCGCTGCGGTCAAGAGGTGCCGGCGCACCGGGTGCACCTGACCGCACGGGCATCTGCTGCTCGGGTGCAACTCACCCATCGAGCGCGTTTCGTGCGTTCCACTCCACGTCGAGGATCGCGTAGACGGCCAGGTCTGCCCATTCTCCCTCGACGATCCCGCTGTGCACGAAGTGCCCCTCGAGGCGCATGCCGAGCCGGGTGCAGAGCGACGCCGAGGCCGTGTTGCGGGGGTCGAGCTCGGCGACGACCCTGTGCGACCCGAGTTCGTCGAACGCCAGGGTGAGAACACGGGATGCGGCCTCGGCCGCGTAGCCCTTGCCCTGGAACTGTGGATTCAGCACCCAGCCGACCGTGGCCTGCCGGTGCTCGATGCTTGTAAGCACGAGGGTCAGGTCTCCGATGATGCGGGGCCGCGCACAGGCGTCATCAGCAGGGGCGTCGTCGGGTGACGCGCCTTCGGGCGACGCGCCGTCGAGCGACGGGGGCAGTTCGATGCCCAGAACGATCACGTCGCCATCGGCGGCAAGCGTGGTGTTCAGTCGCCGCGCCAGGTGCTCGGCCACCTCGTCGCGGGTGCGCTTCGGCCACGGCAGGTAGCGGATGACGTCGTCGCGCCCCGCGTAGCCGAAGACGTCGTCGAGGTCTTCGGGAGTGAGCGTTCGCAGCACGAGGCGCTCGGTGCGGATCGGAGCTGTGATTCGCAGCAACGCCTCGTCAGCCACTCAGCCCTCGTGCGCGCGGTGTATGAGAGGAACGGTCGACGCGACCGAGGCGACGGCGTCGCTCGACGCGGGCGAGGCCTGCAGCCCGAAGAGCGCCTCGACGGCCGCGAACACCGTCTCGGTTCCGCCGGTTCGGGCCAGCTCACGTGCTCGCACCGAGGGGGTGTGCAGAATCACGCCGACCAGGTGCCGCAGCGCTCGCTCGGTCTCGTCTGACGAGTCGCCACGCGAGCGGGCGCGTTCGATCTCGGCGTCGAGCAGGTCGAAGAGGTGCGAACGCAGCGCGACGACGGCCGGGGCGACCTCGGCCTCGGCGCGGGATGCGCGGTACTCGGCCGCGGCCTCGCCGACCAGCGCGCGGGCGTCGGATTCGGCGTTCAACTCTCGCAGCGGCGCGTGCAGACTGACCGTCTCGAGGTCGAGCAGTTCGGTGCCGGCAACCGTCGACACGGCCGGGTCGACGTTGCGCGGCAGGCCGAGGTCGATCACGAGGCGGCGCTGTACGGCACCAAGCACGTCTCCGGCGGCTGCGAGCTGGTCGGCGGTGAGAACGACGGCGGGTGCGGTGCTGCAGGTGACGATCACATCGGATGCCGCGATCGCGCCGATCAGCTCGGCCTTCGTCACGGCGTGCAGCTCGTGCGAGGCGGCGAAGTTCGCGGCGCGGCCCGACGGCGAGTAGACCCGCACGTTCGTGACCCCGCGATCGCGGAGCGCGGCCAGGCTGGCGCGGGCGTAGCGCCCCGTGCCGACGAGCAGAACGGTGGTTCCGGCCCAGTCGGTGACGCGACTCTCGGCCAGGTCGAGCGCGAGGCGCACGAGGCTGCGACCCGCTTTGCCGAGACCCGTCTTCGTCTTGACGCCGCGCGAGGTCTTCGACGCCCGCTGGAACAGTCGCTCGAGGTCGCTCGAGGTCGTGTGCTCGACGCGGGCAGTCGTGAGGGCGCGGCGAACCTGCCCGGCGATCTCGTCTTCGCCGATGGCGACCGACTCGAGTCCGCTCGAGACCGCGAAGAGGTGCTCGGCCGCGGCGTCGCCGCACAGAACGGTGAGTGTGCTGCGCACGTCGTCGACATCGACGACGGATGCCTCGGCCAGCACTGCGATGGCCTGCTCGGTCGCGAGCGCGGCCGCGGCGGTGAGGGGCTCGTCGACGTCGAGGTAGGCCTCGAAGCGGTTGCAGGTGGCCAGAACCACTGCGCCCTGAATGAAGTCGCTTTCGGTGACCAACGAGGTTGCGAGGGAGGGTGCGCCGATCGACAGCTTCTCGAGGAGATCGAAGCTGGCATTGCGATGGTTCGCAGTCAGACAGAGCAGCACCTCTCGAGTCTACGTCGTGTAGAAGTCCGCTCAGGCAGCGCAGGTAAAATCGGTCGGTGCCCTCTTCTCACGCCGTGACCACCCTGCCCGCCGAGCATCCCCTGGTCGACGGGCGCACGGCATCCAGTGCCCTCATCACCGCCTACCGGGGTGAACGGCCCGCCGTCACCCCCGTGTGGTTCATGCGCCAGGCCGGGCGCTCGCTGCCGGAATACCGTGAGCTGCGGGTCGGAACGCAGATGCTCGACGCCTGCCTCGACCCCGAGCTCTCGAGTGAGATCACCCTGCAGCCGGTGCGTCGGCACGGTGTCGACGCGGGCATCTTCTTCAGCGACATCGTCATTCCCCTGAAACTGGCCGGCGTCGACGTCGACATCGTTCCCGGCCGCGGGCCCGTGCTCGGCAAGCCGGTGCGCACCGCCGCCGACGTGGCCGCGCTGCCCGCCCTCGACGACGCGGCACTCGCCCCGATCTCGGCCGGTGTCTCCCGCACCGTCGCGCAGCTGGGCGACACCCCGCTCATCGGATTCGCCGGCGCCCCCTTCACGCTCGCCGCCTACCTCGTCGAGGGCGGCCCGTCGAAAGACCACCTGCGGGCGCGTACGCTCATGCATTCCGACCCGGATGCCTGGGCCGGCCTGCTCGACTGGGCCGCGATCGTCACGGGGCAGTTCTTGCGTGCACAGGTTCTGGCGGGCGCCTCGGCGGCGCAGCTGTTCGACTCGTGGGTGGGATCGCTGTCGCTCGCGGACTACTCGGCGCACGTGCAGCGGCACTCGGCCAAGGCGCTTTCGGCCGTGGCCGACCTGGGCGTGCCGACCGTGCACTTCGGCGTGGGCAGCGGCGAGGTGCTGCCGGCCATGCACGACATCGGCGCCGATGTCATGGGAGTCGACTGGCGCATCCCGCTCGCCGAGGCCAGCCATCGTCTCGGCGGCGACGTTCCCCTGCAGGGCAACGTCGACCCCGCGCTGCTCGCCGCACCGTGGCCGGTGCTGGAGAAGCACGTGCTCGACGTTCTCGAGAGCGGAAAGGCGGCTCCCGCCCACGTTCTCAACCTCGGCCACGGCGTTCCGCCCGAGACAGACCCCGCGGTGCTCACCCGCATCGTCGAACTCGTTCACTCTCGATGAGCGCCTTCGGTGCGGCCCCTGCGCTAAGTCAGCACGAATCGCCCGACTCGCCGCCTGATGGCGCGAACGAGCGGCGTGGCGACACGAACGTGCTGACGTGGAGCGTCGAGTGACCGAGCACAGCTCCAGCGACTTCGACGTCGTGGTCATCGGGGCCGGAGTCGCCGGGCTCGTCGCGGCGCGGGAGTGCGCCCGCAAGGGACTCCGGGTGATCGTTCTCGACGCGGCCGAGACCCCGGGCGGGTTCGTGGCCACCCATGAGGTCGACGGCATCCGCCTCGACAGCGGAGCGGAGAGCTTCGCCACCCGCGGCGGGGAGAAGGGCAAGCCGGGCCCCGTCGCAGCGCTGATCGCCGACCTCGG
>NZ_CAXVWM010000163.1:0-9278 GCF_964263775.1 Agreia sp.
CCGCCGGTAGGGCTCCCCCCGACGGCCGACGTGCTCCCCGCCCCCCGCGGGGCCTACCTCCGGGAGACGCCCGGGCCTAACTGCCGGGGGTCACCCCCCCCCGCCCGGGGGGGGGGGTCACGCGCTTCTTTTCGAGCCGTGCTACTCCTGGATGAAGGCCAGGATGTCGGCGTTCAGAACGTCGGCCTGCGTCGTCAGCATTCCGTGCGGGTAGCCCTCATAGATCTTGAGGGTCGAGTTGCTGAGCAATTCGTGTTGCTTGAGCGCCGCATCCTTGTAGGGAACGACCTGATCGTCGTCGCCCTGCAGCACGAGTACCGGAACGGAGATCGCCTTCAGGTCATCCGTCTGATCGGTCTCGGAGAATGCCTTTATGCCTTCGTAGTGGGCGAGGGCGCTGCCCGTCATGCCCTGCCGCCACCAGTTGGTGATCACCGGGTCTGAGATCGTGGCTCCGTCGCGGTTGAACCCGTAGAAGGGGCCGGATGCCACGGCCTGGAAGAACTCGGCCCGGTTGGCGGCCAGCGCTTCACGGAATCCGTCGAATACCGAGATTGGCGTTCCGTCGGGGTTCGCATCCGTCTGAACCATCAGAGGGGGTACGGCGGCGACAAGCACGGCCTTCGCCACGCGTCCCTGGGGCTCGCCGTGCTGGGCGACGTAGCGCGCGACCTGGCCGCCACCGGTCGAGTGACCGATGTGGATGGCGTTCTTCAGGTCGAGGTGCTCGACGACGGCGGAGACATCGCTGGCATAGTGGTCCATGTCGTGGCCGGTGCCGATGTCGCTCGACCGGCCGTGACCGCGGCGATCGCTCGCGATGACACGGAAGCCCTTCGAGTGGAAGAAGAGCAGCTGGGCATCCCAGTCATCGCTGGACAGCGGCCAGCCGTGGTGGAACACGATGGGCTGGGCATCCTTACTGCCCCAGTCCTTGAAGTAGATCTCCGTGCCATCTTCTGTGATTACAAACGCCATGACCGACCTCCAAGGTTCGTGCTCTCACAATAACTCCGGAGACCCGCTGAAACTCACTAGTGTTCGAATCTGATCGACCACCAAGCCTGGCCGAGTGACGAACGGATGATGGCCGGTCGGCAGCTCCACGGCACGAGTGGCGCGATCGGCATGAAGACGCTGCAACTCGAGAGACGTACTTCTGTCGTGGCCGCAGACGATATAGGTCGAGTCGACGCCCTGCCACCCGGCGGCGGTGGTCGGCGTCGAGAATGCCCTGACGTCCTGAGCCGTGACGCGCTCCCATGCCTGGCGCTGCACCTCGTCATCCGCATCCTGGAGGAAGCGTGCCCCGAACGAATCCGCGTCGTAGCCGACGACGCCGATCGTGCCGTCGCCGTTGTCTTCCACGCGCACGGGATCGGACTCCCCGCTCATGATCATTGCCTGAGCCTGTCCGACGTCGGGCAGGTACGACGAAATGTACAGCAGGTTTCGGATCGCCGGATGGACGCCGGCCTCGGCGATGACCGTGCCCCCGTAGGAGTGGCCGACGACGATCGAGTCGTCGACGTCATCCAGGGCCGCGCGCAATGCGGCCGCGTCGGCAGCGAGCCCGGCCGCACCGCCATCGACCTCGCCTTCCCCGCAGGACGGCAGCTCGACGGCGCGACTCCTGATTCCGGTCGATTCACGAAGCAGCTCGGCCGTGCGCTGCCACCACCATGCGCCGTCGCGCACCATCGCCCCGTGCACAAAAATGAGTTCCATTGCCGTTCCCTTCGATTCGCTACCATCAACCGTACGCGTAACAGAAATTACGCGAAAAGGAGGAGCGTGGGCAGGCGACCTCAACCCGACATCGCCGACCGGCTTCTCGACGCCTGCACGGACTTCGCCCTGAGTCAGGGCCTGCCCGAGCGCCTCGAGCCGCTGGTCGCCGCGACCGGAACGTCATCGCGGATGCTGCTCTACCATTTCGGTTCCCGCGACGACCTCCTGCGCGCGATCCTGCGTCGAGCCCGACACCGACAGGTCACCCACTTCAAGGCCTGGATGCAGCGTCGACCGGACGAGCACTACCTCACTACTTTGGCGACCGCCTGGGCGTCGATGACCGGCCCTGAAGGGCAGCCGTATGTGCGCATGTTCACGCAGTTGCGCGAGAACGCGGAGCAGACGCTCTGGCCGGGTTTTCGTCGCATCGCGACGACCGACTGGCTGGAACCCCTCGAGGACGGACTCCGGAGCGTCGGCTTGACCGGCTCGGCCACGCTCGTGCTGGCCGTCATGCGCGGGCTCCTCATGGACCTGGATGCGATGGCGGACACCGCCCGAACCGATCGAGCCTTCCGCGACTTCCTCGCACTGCTGGATGCCACGCTTCGGCCCGCAGACGAGGCGCGCTGACCCCGTATTACAGGATGATTCGAGGCTGCCCCGGCGAGTCGACGCCCCAGCACGGCGAGCCGCGAATTCATCCAGCCGAACGGAAGGGGCGTCGACTAGAGAGTGAACGAAAGCGCGAGCACCGCGATCGACAGCGCGAGCATGCCGAGGCAGTTGATCCAGAACGCCTGTCCGGTGTTGCGCGCCCGCAGATGGGCGACGGCAGCGCAGCAGAAGTAGGCGACCACGCCGACGTTCGCGGCGAACGCGACCCCGGGCATCCAGACGCCGGCGATCAGGCCGACTGCGCCAAGAGTCTTGATGACGACCAGGATCCACCACCAGTCGCGCGGCAGGTTCACGCCGTCCAGGCAGTCCCGGATGAAGCGGGGAGGCCTGATCGACATGGCGGCGTCGGCGAGGAGAACCAGGGCGAGAAGCGCCGTCGGCCACCACGGATCGGGAAGAAGAGTCATTTCGCGTCCTTCGTGCAGGTGCAGATCGAGGTGAAGGTGAGATCGAGGCTGGCGAGGAGTTCTGCCTCGTCGATGGCCTCGGCCGCCGGCCAGCTGAACAGCGTGCCGATGTAGGAGAAATAGATCGCCCGCGACGTTGCGGTGATCGCGTCGGGCGCCGTGCATCCGTGCGCCGTGAGGGTGGAGCCGATCTCGTTGATGAGAAGGGCGGCGAGTCGGGTGAACAGGGGCGACGATTGTCTTCCCGATACCTGGACCGACGCATAGATTCTCGACAGGTCGGGGCGGCCGGCGAACAGGGCCACGAAAGGCTGCACGAGGTACAGGATGCGCGCGGCGCACGACGCGTCACGCGGGGCGTCGGCGACCGACCGCGAGTGACCCTGTTCGATCAGGGAGTCGAACACCTGCACCAGAAGTGCGTTCTTGTCGCCGGCCGCCATGACCGAACCGACGCTCACTGCGCTCGCGTCTGCGATGTCGCGAATGGTGGTCACGTCGAAACCGCGCTCCTGAAAGAGGCGATCCGCTGCGCCGATCACCCGCTGCCGGGTGGCGTGGCGAAGCTCTCTGCGACTGGACACGGCGATTCCTTGACTGAATGCGTTCAGTGAACGTGTTCAGTATACACTCAGTCGGCGCCAACCGCGGCGCACAACCCCTGACGCCCCGGAATCGGCTCGGAATCGCTTCGTCTGGTGCGCTGATCACCCTCGAGTTTGCCGAAAAGGTGAATGCGTGTTCATAATAAAGTGAACGTGGATTCACTTAGGAGTTGGCATGGAAAAGAAAGTCGCGCTCGTCACGGGCGCATCATCGGGTATCGGCGGGGCCACTGCTCGTGAACTGATGCAACGAGGCTTCGTTGTTTATGGCGGGGCTCGACGTGTCGAGCGGATGGCCGACATTCAGGCCCAGGGTGTGCACACCATTTCTCTGGACGTGACCGACGAGCGCTCGGTGACCGAGGCAGTGTCGAGGATCGAGCGGGAAACGGGACGGCTCGACGCTCTCGTCAACAACGCAGGATACGGCTCGTACGGGGCGGTTGAAGACGTCACCTTGGCCGAGGGGCGAAAGCAGTTCGATGTGAACGTCTTCGGAGTCATGCGCCTAACCCAGGCCGTGCTGCCGATCATGCGCCGGCAGGGGTCGGGCAAGATCGTCAACGTCACCTCAGTGGGAGGTAAAATCTACACGCCCTTCGGCGCGTGGTATCACGGCACTAAGTTCGCTCTCGAAGGCATGAGCGACGCACTCCGCCTCGAGCTCGCGCCCTTCGGAATCGACGTCATCGTCGTAGAACCGGGCGCCATCAAGACGGAGTGGTCAAGTATCGCCGCAGGGCACCTTCGTGAGACGTCTGGCCACGGTCCCTACGCTGAGCAGGCTACGCGTGTCGCACAGGCGTTGACCTCGGGGCCGCTGCACGACCGTGCCTCGGATCCCAGTGTCATCGCCATGACGATCGCCACTGCGGTCACCATTCACAGACCCAAAACCCGGTATGCGGCAGGATTCTCGGCGCGGCCAGTGCTGGCGTTGCGCCGACTCTTATCGGATCGGGCTTTTGACAAGCTCATTACGCGAAGCACGCGCTAGTGGTCTCGGAACGCCCCGATACGAGGGGACTTCCCGTGCGTGCGGACGCACGCCGCAACCAACAGCGCATTCTAGCCGCCGCGCGCACCCAGATCACTGAGCACGGATCTGACGTCTCGATGGGTCAGATCGCCAAGGCGGCGGGTGTGGCCGTCGGGACGCTCTATCGGCATTACCCGACGAAGACCGATCTTGTTCGAGCCGTGCTCACCGAGTTTCTCGAGGCGCTGGTGGTGTGGGCAGAAGCATCCGCCGCTTCGCTGCGGGCACCTGGTGACGCAATGGTGCGAATTGAGACATTACTCACCGACTTCATGAACGAGGCCGCATTGAATCAGGCCGTCAAAGAGGCAGCACATGCTCTCGGTGCCGTCGACATCGCTTCAGAACAGGCCGACCGGGGTCAGGTGGCCTTACGGGCGCTGGTGGCATCGGCACAGGCCGATGATGATCTGCGACTGAACATCACTGCCGATGACCTCTACCTCATGATGATCAGCGCGCCCACAAACCTGGAGAAAAGCGCCCGCGACCGCTGGCTGCACATTCTGGTCGACGGGATCCGTCAACCGTGAACGACCGACACCCGACGTCTCAGAAAGGACGATCATGACCACGACGTGGTTTGTCACTGGCGCTTCATCTGGCTTCGGTCGACTGCTCACCGAGCGACTGCTGGCGCGCGGTGATCGCGTGGCTGCAACTCTGCGGCGCCCCGACGCGCTTGATGACCTGCGCGCCGAGCACGGCAACAGACTCTTCACTGTCGAACTTGATGTGACTGACGCTGACCAGGTGTCCCAGTCGATTGACAAAGCCTTCGCCGCGCTCGGCACGATCGATGTCGTCGTCAACAACGCTGGCTACGGTGTTTTCGCGGCAGCAGAAGAGGTCTTAAACGATCAGGTGCGACGCGTGCTCAACACCAATCTCCTCGGCTCCATCTACGTCATCCGGGCCGTCCTGCCCTATTTGCGCGCTCAGGGCTACGGGCACATCCTGCAAATCTCTAGCGCAGGTGGACAGGCGGTCTATCCGAATTTCAGTCACTACCATGCCTCCAAGTGGGGCATCGAAGGCTTCTGTGAGACGGTCGCCCTCGAGGTTGGTGCGTTCGGCATCGGCATGACGATTATCGAACCCGGCGCGACTCCCACTGGATTCGCCGGCGCCATGGACACCGCACCAGCCATGCCGGAGTATGAGAACACTCCGGCGGGCGAGGCGCGACGTAAACCCTTCACCTTGCCCAACGACCCGCACAAGATCGTTCAGGCGATGATCGACCTCGTCGATTCCGGAAAGGCCCCGCTCCGTCTTCCGCTCGGGTCTGACACCTACAACGACGTGCGGGCGTCTCTCGTCGCCCGCCTCGCCGAACTGGATGCGCACCGAGATGTCGCGTTTTCCGTCATCACAGAATCGAATGGCGGAACAGACCCCGCGGACTGAGGCCAACCTCGAGACTGCCGCCGCGGCGCCGAGCAGCACAACCCCTGGCGCCTACGGGATCGGGTCGGAATCCTGCGTCTTGTGCAGCAATGGGTGTGCCTGCGACATCGCGGTTCAGGATGACCGGATGGTCGGCATCCGGGGTCGGGCCGTCGACCGGGTCAACCACGGCCGTCTGGGGCCGAAAGGTTTGTTCGGCAGCATTCCGGGGATGACGAGTCGGCAGCGGCTCACCCACCCGATGGTCCGCGTCGATGGCGAGTTGGTCGAGACAGACTGGGATACCGCGATGTCTCGAATAGTGGAGGGCAGCACGGCGCTTCTGGCCGAGAAGGGGCCGCTCAGCCATGGTTTCTATACCAGCGGACAGCTGTTTCTCGAGGAGTACTACGCGCTCGCGGTGATCGGCAAAGCGGGGATCGGTACGCCGCATATGGATGGCAACACCCGCCTCTGCACGGCCACCGCCGCAGCGTCGATGAAGGAGAGCTTCGGATGCGATGGGCAGCCGGGCAGTTACCTCGACATCGACGATTGCGATGCCGTGTTTCTGTACGGCCACAACATGGCCGAAACGCAGACGGTGCTGTGGGCGAGAATCCTCGATCGCATCGCGGGCCCCGACAGGCCGTTGATCGTCTGCGTCGATCCCAGGATGACCGAGGTCGCGAAGGTCGCCGATGTGCACCTGCCCGTGCGGCCCGGAACGAATCAGACCCTGATGAACGGGCTCATCCGCGAGCTGTTCGTCAACGGCTGGGTAGATCAACCGTGGGTTCGCGAGCACACGCTCGGGGTCGACGAGCTGCGCGAGGTCGTGGAGTCGTGGACACCGGAGAGGGTTGCCGAAGTCTGCGGGGTCGATGCCGACGACGTGCGCCGGGCGGCTCGCATCTTCGGCGAGTCCGATCGGGTGCTCTCGACGGTTCTGCAGGGTTTCTACCAGTCGGCTCAGGCAACGGCCGCGTCGTGCCAGGTGAACAACCTGCACCTGTTGCGGGGCATGATCGGCAGGCCGGGCGCGGGAATCCTGCAGATGAATGGACAGCCCACAGCGCAGAACAACCGGGAGTGCGGCGCCGACGGCGATCTGCCCGGGTTCCGCAATTGGGAGAACCCCGCCCATGTGCACGAACTGGCCACCCTCTGGGGCGTCGATCCGGATGTCATCCCGCACTGGGCGCCCCCGACCCACGCGATGCAGATCTTTCGCTACGTCGAACAGGGCAGTATCGAGTTCTTGTGGGTGTCGGCGACGAACCCGGCGGTGTCGATGCCCCAACTCGAGCGCATCCGTTCCATCCTCGACCAGAACAGCGTCTTCCTCGTCGTTCAAGACCTCTATCTCACAGAGACGGCCCAGTACGCCGACGTGGTCCTCCCTGCCGCGGGCTGGGGAGAGAAGATGGGCACATTCACGAACGTGAACCGCACCGTGCATCTCTCAAACAAGGCCGTCGAACCGCCCGGCGACGCGCGTTCGGACCTCGACATATTTCTCGACTACGCCGCTCGGATGGGGTTCACGAAGAACGACGGATCGCCTCTCCTCGACTGGGAGGGGCCGGAGGACGCCTACCGGGCCTGGCAGGAGTGCAGCCGTGGGCGCCCGTGCGACTACACCGGCATCAGCTACGAGAGGCTGCGGGGCGGCAGCGGCATCCCCTGGCCCTGCAACGACGAGAATCCGGATGGGCGCACCCGGCTCTACGGCGACGGCGTGTTCCCGACAGAGCCAATCTACTGCGAGAGCTTCGGGCACGACCTGCTCACGGGAGCGACGGTCGGTGAGCAGGCTTTCCGTGCCCGCGAGGCTCACGGCAAGGCGATCATCAAGAGCGCCGAGTACGCGCCGCCCCACGAGGAGCCGAGCGACGACTTTCCACTGCGCTACACGACCGGGCGAACGGCCTATCACTTTCACACCCGCACGAAGACGGCCAGGTCGCGGCAGCTGAACCGCGCCGCACCGACGGCGTGGGTTGAGATCTCGCGCACGGATGCGGCCGCGTCGGGGCTTGTCGAGGGCGACATGGCCCGGGTCTCTTCGCGGCGCGGCGAGATCGTGGTGCCTGTTCGGGTGGGGGAGGTGCGCGAAGGAACCGTCTTCGCGCCTTTTCACTACGGCTACTTCGACGCGTCGACGGCTGTGGCGGGCACCCACGCATCGGCGGCGAACGAACTGACCGTCACCGAATGGGATCCGGTCTCGAAGCAGCCCGTGTTCAAGAATGCCGCCGTGCGAGTCGAGAAGATCGCCGACGCAGTCGGCCCATCCGATGCCCCGACTACGACCGCATCTCGCCCGGCCAGCGGAGCCGGCGCGGGTGCAGCCGGGGTGCGCCAGACCGTCGGGGGGCCGGACGCGGACGCGTCGAGTGTCACCGATCGGGATGCGTGGACCGCCGACCGTACGGAGGCCCCGCGATGATGCTCCCCGTCTACCTCGGCCTTCTGCAGGGGGCAGAGCGGGCGCTGGCGGAGTCGTTTCGGCAGGTCGCCGACGGACACGGGGCGGAACCAGACGTCTACCACCTGTGCCAGACCCTGGCGCAGCAGTGCGACCAGCACGAACAGGCCCTCGCTCCGGCCGTCGAGCGCTACGGCGAGCGGCCCGACGACGAGCCGGACAGGCTCCACGCCGTTGCGATGTGTGATACCCGAACCGGACCGGTAGGTCTCATCCGTGACCTGCAAGATCTCTACGTGCTCGCGAGCATGGTCGATGTGACCTGGATGATGGTCAAGCAGGCGGTCCTCGGGCTGCGCGACGACGAACTCATCGGTATCGTCGCGCAGTGCGAAGCGCAGACTTCGGTGCAGCTGAGCTGGCTGACGACGCGCATGAAGCAGGCCGCCCCCCAAGCGCTGATCGTCGCCCGATGAGCGAGATCGCGAGGCGCGGCCCGCTGCACAAGGCTCAAGAGCGCCGCATCGCGGGCGCGGCGTATGCGACCGTTCTGTCGATTTTCGTACTCGGGCTCGCCGGCGCGGTGGGTCTTCTCATCAAGCAGCCGTGGCTGTTTCCGAGTCTCGGCCCCACGGTCATGCTGTTCTTCGAGTCGCCGAAGCAGCCGTCCTCTCGGCCTCTGAACACCATCGTCGGACACCTCGTCGGCATCTCCGCGGTGCTGCTCAGCACGGCGGCAGGATGGGCGATCAACAGGCTCTTTCTCGGCAGAGTGTCGTAGCTGCGAGTTCGATCAGGGATCCCCATCCGACCGAACTTCCCATACGGCCTGCGCCGGCGCGAATAATATAAAAGGGAGCATGGTCCGCCCCACGGAAGGAGTCCCGGATGGGATTCGTCACCGCCGACATGTCGGTCTCGCTTGATGGCTATGTGACAGGCCCTCATGACAGTCGCGCGAATCCCTTCGGAGATGGTGCCCAGGATCTGCA
>NZ_CAXVWM010000164.1:0-4303 GCF_964263775.1 Agreia sp.
AGATGGCGTCGGCCTGGGCCCACAGCTTCTTGGCGTTGTCGGGGTTGTAGGCCAGCACGTCAGAACCCTCGATGGAGTCCGACCAGCCGTCGATCACCGGGGAGGTGAAATCGCTGGCGGGGGTGCGGGTTCCCTCGAAGATCACCTTGGTGATCTCAGAGAACAGCGGAACGGAGTTCCACCCGAAGGTCACGTTCGACACCTCGGTGCCGTAGCCGCCGGTGACGTTCGAGTACCACAGCGGAATCGCGGGGAGGTCCTTCAGCAAAATCTCCTGCGCGTCCTGGAAGTCCTTGTTCGCCGCGTCGACGTCGGTCTCCGAAGAGCCCTTCGCGAGCAGTGCGTCGAATTCGGCGCTCGAGTAGTCGCCGTCGTTCGATCCGGCGTCGGTCGCGTAGATCGGGCCGAGGAAGTTGAACAGACCGGGGTAGTCGGCCTGCCATCCGGTGCGGAATGCGGTCTGGATCGTGCGGTCGGTGATCGCGGTGCGAACCTCGGCGAAGGTCGGTGACGGAGCACCCGACGCGTCGATTCCCAGCGTGTTCTTGAGGTTGTTCGACACGGCGTCGACCCAGCCCTGGTGCCCGCCATCGGCGTTGTACGCGATCTGGAAGGTGCCCGACCACGGTGAGATCTTATCGGCCTCGGCCCACAGCTTCTTCGCCTCGTCGGGGTTGTACGCGAGCACGTCGGCACCCTCGAGCTTGTCGGACCAGCCGTCGATGACCGGCGACGTGAAGTCGCTGGCCGCCGTACGGGTTCCTTCGAAGATCACGTCGGTGATCTCGTCGCGGTTGATCGACATCGAGATCGCCGCGCGGCGAAGCTTGCCCTCTTCTCCGTCGAAGTGCGGCAGACGGGCCGGGATGGTGAACGACTGGAACACGGCCGCGGCCTGGTTCACAGCGCGGTCGCCGAGGTCGGCCTCGAACGTCTGGTACGCGCTGTCGGGAACGGCGTCGAGCACATCGAGGTTGCCGCCCTGCAGGTCGGCGTACGCCGCATCCTGGGTCGCGTAGAATACGATGCTCAGGCCGCCGTTCTTCGGAACGCGCCCTCCGTCGTAGTCGGGATTCACGACGAGGTCGATCTTCTCGTTGTGCTTCCACGCGCCTTCGCCATCGAGCATGTAGGGGCCGTTGCCGATCGGGCTCTCGCCGAACGCGGCCATGTCTTCGAATGCTGTCTTGGGCAGCGGGAAGAACGCCGAGTAGCCGAGGCGCAGCGGGAAGTCGGACTTCGGGCTCGTCAGCGCAACGGTGAAAGTGGTGTCGTCGACGACCTTCAGGCCGGTGAGGGGGCTGTCGGCGTCGTAGCTGAAGCCCTCGATGTCCTCGAAGAAGTAACTGGAGAGTTGCGCGTTCGACAGCAAGGCGCCGTACTGCCACGCGTCGACGAACGAGTTCGCGTCGACCGGGTCACCGTTGGTGAACTTCAGGCCGGGCTTGATCTTGATCGTGTAGTTCTGGGCGTCGTCTGTCTCGATGGACTCCGCGACGTCATTGACGGGAGCGCCCTTGGCATCGTAGTAGACCAGGCCCGCGAAAATCTCATCGAGGATCTTGCCGCCCCCGACCTCGTTGGTGTTTGTCGGGATCAGTGGATTCTGCGGCTCTGAGCCGTTCGCCGTGATGACCGAGGCGCTGCTGTCGCCGGCGCTGGGCTTGTCTGAACCCGTGGCACAACCCGACAGCACGAGGGCGCTGGCCGCGGCAAGGGCGAGTGCCCCGATGCCAATGCGTCTGATTTTCAATTTTCCTCCTGAGGGCTTTCCTGGACTGCCGGATGACCTGAGATCCTGAGATCGCGGGGCACCCGAAAGATCATCAGTCGCGTGGCTGACTAACCAGTACCCTAAAAGGGGGTCGCGCTCTCACCAAATTCACCGGCGAAAAGTTACAGACTAGAAACGTAATATCTTCATTCGTTGTGTGGAACGCACACATTTCACACCGACTGCGACTTCTGACGCAAGAAAGCGTAGTCATGGAACGAAGTTCACCGGCTGACTGGCGCGCTGTTCGGCGTCGTCGCCTCGCCGCGGAGATCGTGATCGTCCTCGGGCTGTCACTCGGCGCATCCGCCGTCTACTCGATTGTCAGTCTGGTCGCCAAACTCACCGCCAACACGTCGCTCGCAAGTCAGTCGACGAGCCTGAACGGCGCACTGAGCACCCGCGAGTGGCTCGACTTCACCTATCAGTTCCTGGCGATCGTCTTCGACCTGGCGCCCGTAGCCCTGGCCTTCTACCTTCTGGCTATCTCCGGCGTGAACCCATTCCGAAAAGTCGGCTTCGACCTGCGCAGTCCCGCGCGGGACGCGGCGCGCGGCATGCTGCTCGTGCTCGTCATCGGCGTGCCGGGAATCGCTCTCTACTTCATCGGTCGAGCCGCCGGAATCACGGTGAACGTCGTTCCGGCGCCCATCGACGCGTATTGGTGGACCGTGCCGATGCTGGTCGCGTCGGCGTTGAGGGCCGCGCTCACCGAAGAGCTGATCGTGGTCGGCTATCTCTTCACCCGGCTTCGTCAGCTCGGGTGGGGCCGGTGGCAGATCATCGCGGCGGCGGCGGTGCTGCGCGGCAGTTACCACCTCTACCAGGGCATAGGCCCGTTTCTCGGCAACGTCGTGATGGGTGTCGTGTTCGGCTGGTGTTACACCCGCTGGGGCCGCACGATGCCGCTCGTGATCGCACACTGGATCATCGACATCGCCTCGTTCGTCGGCTACGCGTGGGCCGTCGCCACGTTTCCCGAACTGTTCCGTCTGCCCTAGCCGTCACCCTCGGCGTCGTCGCCGTCGACCACGGCCGGCCTGCGTCGCGAGATGATCATCGCCGCGACACCCAGCGCGAGCACCACGATGGCCCCGCCCCCGACTGCGGCGACGAGCCCCCAGTTTGTGGGTTGTCTCGACGATGCCGCCGTGCCGGTCGAGTTCGGCTCATCGGTGAACAGAGGCGCCGGCGCCTCTTCTGGGTGGGGCGTCACAACGATCTTGACCACGGCGATGGCGGTGCCGTTCGACGACGAGAACTTGCAGACCATTCCGGAGTCGCCGACGGGAAAGACCGTGCCGGAGACGACGGGAGCGTCGACGATCAGACAGTCCCCCGCGGTGAGCCCGGCGGGCACCACCGGGGCGAACTCGATGGGCGCGCCGTTCGCATCCGCGGCCTCGACCGTGATCGTGCCCGGCAGGATGCCCGAGTCTGTGAACTCGGCTCCCTCGACCTGCGCGTCGCTGAAGTTCGCGCCCTCGATGTTCGCGCCCGTGAAGTTGGCAGCCTGCAGCTTCGAGCCAGACAGGTTCGCCCCGACCAGGTTGGCGCCCATGAAGGCGGCCTGGCCCATGCTGGTTCCGCCGAAGTCGACGCCGGCGCACTGGCTGCCGCCCGCGGGCGCGCCGTCAGTGACCTGCTGCACGACGCATCCGCCCTCGTCATAGAAGACTTCGGCGCTGGCCGCGGTCGCCGGGGCGACCACGACCGCGAGAACACCCGCCGTCACAGCGAGAATCATCGACATCCGGCCGCGCTGTATCGCAAATCGTCTCGCCATGCTGAGAGGGTATCGCACCGGCTCAACCGACTGTCGTCGCCTACTCGAACGCCTCCGGCGGCGGGCACGAGCAGACGAGGTTGCGGTCTCCCCACGCCTGGTCTATTCGTCGAACGGGTGGCCAGTACTTGTTGCGGATCAGCGAACGCACGGGGTACACCGCCGTCTCCCGGTCGTACGGATGCGTCCACTCGCCCTCGACGACCGACTGCGCCGTGTGCGGAGCGTTGCGCAGCGGGTTGTCGTCGGCGGGCCACACGCCCTCGGCGACCTGCGCGGCCTCGCCCTTGATCGCGATCATGGCGTCGATGAACCGGTCGATCTCTATGAGATCTTCGCTTTCGGTCGGCTCGACCATCAGCGTTCCGACAACAGGAAAGCTCATCGTCGGCGCGTGGAACCCGTAGTCGATGAGTCGTTTCGCGACGTCGTCGACCGAAACACCGGTCGCGGCGGTCAGCGGCCGGATGTCGATGATGCACTCGTGCGCGACGAGCCCGTTGTCTCCGGAGTACAGCACGGGGAAGTGCTCGGAGAGGCGCGCCGCGACGTAGTTGGCCGACAGGACGGCCGCACCCGTCGCATCCGCAAGACCCTCGGAGCCCATCATGCGCACGTACGACCAGCTGATGGGCAGGATGCTCGGGCTGCCGTACGGCGCGGCCGAGATCGGTCCGCCCGCGTGCACGACGGTGCCGCCGCCGGCGAGCGGATGCGACGCATCCTGCGCCTGGGCGTGCCCG